>CAMLEQ010000004.1 GCA_946479015.1 uncultured Gemmatimonadota bacterium
CGGTGGGGAGGACGGCCGGCAGCGCGCCGGCGGGGAGGTGCACCTCCACCCGGCTCGTGTCGTTGTTCAGCGCCACGACGGTGCGGCCGCGGCGGTACACGTACGCCTGCTCCCCCACGTAGAGCTGCTCGGTGGGTGCCTGTCGCAGCTCCGGTCGCTCGGCGCGCAGGCGGAGCAGCGCGTGCAGGTGCGTCCACACGTCTTGTTCGGCGGGGGTGCGGCCGGAGGCGTCGAACGCATCGCGCGGATCGCCCGGCCAGCCACCGGGAAAGTCACGGCGGTCGTCGGGATCGTTTCCACCCGGGAGCGCGATCTCGTCGCCGTAGTAGAGGAGCGGCGTGCCGCGCGTGGTGAGCAGGAACGTGAGGGCGAGCTTCAGCCCATCCGTGGTCGCGCCCGAATCGTTCATGAAGCGCGCGACATCGTGGTCGTCGAGGAAGGTGACGAGCGCGTCGGCGTTCGGGTAGAGGCGGTCGCGGCCGAGCATCTGCACGACCTCGCGCAGCGGCTTCCCCTGCGCGAAGGCGTTCCGGATCGGGAAGTAGAGCGGGTAGTCGAACAGCGCATCCAGCCCGTCGTCGATGCCGTCGAAGCGGGCGCGTCCCCCCTGGAAGAACGACTCGAGCGTGGGATCGCCGTCGAACACCTCGCCGACGACGCGAAACGACGGATACTGGCGCTTGATCGCGGCCATCCAGTCGCGCCAGAAGCGGCGGGGGACGTAGGTCCAGGTGTCCTGGCGGATCCCGTCGATGCCGGTCATCCCGATCCACCAGAGCGTGTTCTGGATGATGTAGCGGGCGACCTCGGGATCGTCCTGGTTCAGATCGGGGAGGGCATCGGCGAACCAGCCGTCGAGCGTGGCCCGGCGCATCTCGGGCGTGGCGTACGGATCGGCGAGCGTCCACGTCTGCCAGGTGTTCGCCAGGTGCTTCGCGGCGGTGCCGTGATACCAGGTGGGCGTGGGCGGATCGTTCACCCACGGATGGTGGGGCCCCGTGTGGTTGGCCACCATGTCGAGGATGACCTTGATGCCGTGCGCGTGCGCGTCGTCCACGAGCTTCCGGAAAGCGGCGACGTCGCCGAAGTGCTCGTCCACGGCGTAGAAGTCGATGGCGCAGTAGCCGTGGTAGTCGGTGCTCGTCTGCGCGGAATCGTTCCCGAACCGATTGAGCCCGTCGTAGTTGTCGTAGATCGGATTGATCCAGATCGCCGTGACGCCCAGGTCGTGCAGGTACTGCAGGTGCTTCCGGATGCCAGCGAAGTCGCCGCCGTGGTAGTAGCGCGCCTTGCGGCGGTCCAGCAGACCGCGCGACGCCGCGGGGTCGTCGTTCGTCGTGTCGCCGTCGGCGAAGCGGTCGGGCATGATCAGGTAGATCACGTCGTTGGCATCGAAGCCCCGGAACCGGCCCGCCGACGGGAGCGGTGCGGCGATGGCGAAGGGGACCGAGGCGGCCCCGTACGCTGTGCGCAGGGTGAGCGGGTACGAGCCCGGCGCCGCGTTCCGCGGGATGACGACGTTCACGAACGCGTAGGTGCCCGCGTCGTTGACGCGGACGGAGGAGCAGGCGAGGCGCGGGCAGTCGAAGCGCGCGCCGCCGAGGTTCCGTCCGCGGATGGTCAGGCGAACGGGATCGATGGAGTGGCCAGCCCACCAGTTGGGCGGATCCACCTTCTCGATCACCGGCGCTCGGGACGCGGCGCGCACCCCCGGCGACTGCGCGGCAGCGCCGACGGGCGCGATCGCCGTACCGAGCGCGCCGAGCGCGAGCCCGGCGCTGAGGAGCCCCCGCGCCGGGCTCGCGAACCGATGCCCCGTCACGACGTCACCACGATGCGCCGGACGCCGCTCGGGACGACGAACGTCGCCGTGCGCCGCGCCGCGTCCCAGCGAACGCGAACGCCGCGACCATCCGCCTTCACGGATCGCGGGCGCGACACGGCGTGCACCACCACCGAGAACGCGCGCGCTCCCGCATACTTCCCCTCCCGCGCGAGCGCGATCTCGAGCGTCCCGTCGCCGCCGGAGGTGGTGAACGTCGTGGAGCGGTACTGCCCGTGCTCGTACGCGTAGCCGTCGCCGGCGTCCTCGTACAGCTCGCTCCTCACGCTCGCCGAGGCACCGGGCCACACGTGGAGCGCGAGCGTGTCCACGGCGTGCGCGCCGACGTAGGCCATCACCGGCCGCATGGGGATCACGGCACCGGCGCGCGCGAAGATCGGAAGCCCGGCGAGCCCCGTGGTGTCGCCACCATCCCGTGGCGCGTCGGGCGCCGACACCGCCACACGCCGGCCGCCCTCGTACGCGCTGTCGCTGCCGAGGCGGAACCAGTGCCCCGCCGGGAGATACACGTCGCGCGTGCTCGCGGCGGAATCCACGACCGGCGCGACGAGCAGGTGGTCCCCCACCAGGTACTCGTCGCTCACCCCGAGCGCCGTCGTGTCGCCGAGCTCGGACCAGAAGATGGGGCGCACCACCGGCGAGCCGTCGCGTACGTGCTGGTGGAACGCGGTGTAGAGCACCGGGATGAGGCGGTATCGCAGGCGGATGGTCGCGCGGTTCGCGCGCTCGTACTCCGCGCCGTAGCTCCACGGCTCGCGGCGCGGCACGTCGATCCCCGAGTGCGTGCGGAAGAAGGGGAGGAGCGCCGACGCCTGGAGCCAGCGGGAGTACAGCTCGCCATCCGGGGCGCCGGCGAAGCCGCCGATGTCGGAGCCGGCGAACGGTTCGCCGGAGAGGCCGAGCGAGATCACCATCGGCACCGAGATGCGCAGGTGCTCCCACGTGGAGCGGCTGTCGCCCGTCCACACGCTCGAGTAGCGCTGCACGCCGATGTACGCGGCGCGCGTGATGACGAACGGACGCGCGTCGGGGCGCGCGCGCCGCAGCCCCTCGAACGAGGCGCGGGCCATGAGCGTGCCGTACTGGTTGTGCATCTCGAGGTGCGTGGCGGGGCCGGCGTCGCCGTGGAACTGCGCGAGGGCGGAGAGTGTCCCGCCGGTGAAGGACGAGGGCTCGTTCATGTCGTTCCAGATCCCGGCCACGCCGGTGTCGAGCAACGCCTTCTGCTCGTCCCCCCACCAGGCGCGCACCGCGGCCCGCGAGAAATCCGGGTACACCGCGGTGCCCGGCCACACCTTGCCGAGCGCGGGCTCACCGTCGGGCATGGTGACGTACGCGTTGTGGGCGAGGCCCCGCTGGTACACGCCGAACCCGCTGTCCACTTTCACCCCCGGGTCCACGATGGGGACCACCTTGAATCCCATCGCGCGGAGCGAGTCGAGCATTCGCTTCGGCTGGGGGAAGCCGACGGAGTCCCACGTGAACACGCGGTAGCCGTTCATGTAGCCGATGTCGAGGTACAGCACGTCGGCGGGGATGTCGCGCTTCCGGAACGCGGTGGCGACGTTCATCACCATGGAGTCGGGCGCGTAGCTGTACCGGCTCTGCTGGTAGCCGAGCGCCCAGCGCGGCGGGAGCGGCATCCGTCCGGTGAGCCGCGAGAAGCGGGCGAGCACGCTGTCGAGCCCCGGTCCGGGCACCACGTAGTAGCGCAGCTCGCCGCCGTCGATCCCGCCGTCGGCGATGTAGCCGATGGAGCCGTGAAGGCGGCCGGCGAAGTCCATCTCGCCGCGGAACGGATTGTCGTACAGCACGCCGTGCGCGACGCCGTCCGCGACGCCGAGGTAGAAGGGCATCGTCGAGTAGATCGGCGTCTCGCCGGGGCGGTAGGCGTAGCGGTCGGTGTTCCAGAAGGGGAAGGCGCCGCCGTTCCGTGCGAGTCCCGTCGGCTGCTCGCCGAGGGCGAAGTAGCGCGTGCCCGGCGGATCCTGGACGTAGTGCACGATGCGGCCGCCGTACGTCGCGGCTCCGAACGACTCGTGCAGCAGCTCGTGCCCCTCCGCATCGCGCACGATGAGCCGGAGCGGCCGCTCGAGCGCGCGGATCTCGATCCCCTCGGCGGCGCCGATCACCACCGTATCCCCCGCGCTGCGCACCGTTGCCGTGGCCACCGGCGGGGGTGCATCGCCCGTGGCGAGCGAGTGCGGGGTGGGGAAGTCGGCACGCGACGAGTCGCCGAAGCGGACGCGGACACGCACGCCGATGTGGGCGATCGATTCGACGAGCACGCTCCCGTGCTCGGCCCTGAGCAGCACGCCGCTGGCGATGGGCTGGACGCTCCGCACGTTGCCGAGGAGCGTATAGGTCCGCGTCTGGGCCCGCAGCGTGGCGGCGGGCGCGAACGCGACCAGGCCGCCGGCGAGGACTCGGATGCACCACGAGAGCGGCCGCCCGGCACGGAGCCGGCTACCGCGATGAAGCGGGAAAGGCATGCGGTCGGAGCTGGTTGGAGGGAGGAGGGGCGGCACCACGCCTCTGTCCTGGGCGGTGCACCCTGATGCGTGAGGCCAGGACAGATCTACAGGTCGTTCGTGCCCTGCGCCAGTCGAACGGCGATGCGCGGCATCCCCGGCCGCGCGCCGCTCACCTTCCCGCGCCGCGCCGGCGTGTGGTCTTCTTCTTCCCCACCGCCCGGCGCGCCGGGGCGAGCGCCACGGGCTCGCCGCCGTCGAGGCCGAGCGTCTTGCGCGCGAGCTGGTGGACGATCGGCGCCACGTCCTCGAAGGCGCGCTCCGCGCCCGCCATCGCATCGAACGTCTCGAAGGCGACGACGGCGTAGAGCGCGGCGGTGGCGGTGTCGACGTCGAGCGCGCGGGGGCGCGTGCGCCCCCGCCCCCGTCCCCGGCCGGCCGCGACGCGCGTGGCGATCTCGCGCATCCCCTCGCGGCGCCGCCCCTCGCGCGCGTGCCACACCCGGGAGAACTCCGGATCGAGCGCGGCGAGCCCCTGGAGCCGCCGGATGACGAGGCGGTCCTCCTGCCAGACGGCGGCGAAGGTGCGCACGAACTCGGCGAGCGTGTCGGCGGGCTCGGGGAGGGCGAGGGCGGCGACGAGGCGCGGCACGCCGGTGCGCACGATGGCGAGGGAGTCGAAGACGGCCTCGATGAGCCCGGTCTTGGAGCCGAACTGGTAGTAGACCGTCATGCGCGCGACGCCGGCCTCCTTCGCGACGGCGTCGACGGTGAAGGCGCCGATCCCGCCGGGCGCGGCGAGCATCGCGCGCGCGGCGGCGACGATGCGGGCGCGGGTCTCCTCGGCGGCGGCCTGGCGGACCCCCATGCGGTAGGGACGCGGGGACATCGGCGCGAAACCTCTCCTTTGGTTATACGTACGATACGACCAATATCATCGGCGGTGGGGCCGCGCCAGCCGGGACCGGGCCGGGCACGCCGCCACGAACGTTGGAGGTACGAGATGCGGAGAGCAACCATCGTCACGCGGTGGATCGTGCGCCTGACCGGGATCGTTCAGATCCTGCTCGGCGTGCTGTTCTGGACCGGCCACGCCCGGACGCTCATCCCCGTCCACATGCTCGTGGGGAGCATCGTGGTGCTGGGGCTCTGGGTGCTCACGGGTCTGACCGCCCGCGCGCGGCGGGGAGCGGGGCTCACGGGGCTCGCGATCGTGCTGGGGCTCGCGCTCCCGATCGTGGGGGTGGTGCAGGCGCGAGTCCTTCCGGGCTCGATGCACTGGGTGATCCAGGTGGTGCACCTGCTCCTCGGGCTCGGGGTGCTGCGATTGGCGGAGGTGCTCGCGGAGCCCGTGGTGGCGAGGGGGAGGGGGGCGACGCTGGCCGACGCGGCGTGAGGGGGGAGGGACGCGCCCACCGGCGCGTGGCGGCGCGCGGCCGCCCGGGCCGGTGGGCGCGTCGTCGGCACTCCCGCGCGCCCGGTCTATCGTTCGGCGCCGCCCCGCGCGTGCCACGCCTCCTCGCAGCGCGCGCGGCGCCACAGGAACAGCGCGCCGGCGATCAGGAGGAAGAGGAGCCAGGGGAAGCCCCAGCCGTACGGCGGGCCGCCGTGGTGCCATGCTGCATGGTGCCACGCCGCGTGGTGCCACGCGACGGCGTGCGCGAAGGCGCCGAGGAGGAGCGCCAGGGCGATGAGCGCGGGCAGCAGGGGGAAGAACGGGAAGAGGGCGCGGCGGCGCCAGGCGGATCCGCGCGCCTCCCGCGGCCGTTCGCCGGGGAGGTCCGCGACGAGCGCGCGGAGCTCGCCGAGGGTTCTCGCGGCCATGCACCGCTCGAGCCGCTGGTCGAGCTCATCGTCCGTGAGCCGTCCCTCCAGATGGTGCTTCCGCAGCCGCTCGGCGGTCGCCTCGCGGTCGGCATCCGCGGCGCGGATCTCGTCGTCGTGCTCGTCGCCCCGGGGGCGCCAGTCATCGTGTCGCATGTGTCCCTCTGTTGCTGCTGGGGTCGGATCGGCGCGGGCCGCGCCGACATTGGATGTACACTACGTACGAATAATGTTCCGGGCGGGTTTCGTGGAGCGCGGGACTCGGGACTCGCGGGACGCGGGGCGCGGTTGACAGGGCGCGCGAGGGATTGTATTTAACGGATAGCTTAATTAAAAGAAACGTTAAACAATACATGCCCGCCGACCGCCTGAGCACCACCCTCGCCGCACTCGCCGATCCCACGCGGCGCGCCATCCTCGCCCGGCTCGCGACCGGCGACGCCACGGTCACCGAGCTCGCCAGGCCGTTCGCCATGAGCCTCCCCGCCGTCTCGCGGCACCTCAAGGTGCTCCAGCAGGCCGGGCTGATCACGCGCGGGCGCGAGGCGCAGTGGCGCCCCTGCCGCCTCGCGGCGGCGCCGCTCCGCGACGTCGCCGACTGGGTGGAGCACTACCGGCGCTACTGGGAGGACCGGTTCGACCAGCTCGATGCCTACCTCGCCGAGGTGCAGGGAAAGCCGGCGGCGACCCGCACGCCAACCACCAGAAAGAAGAAGCGGACGAAGCGATCGAGGTGAGTCCGCGACACACGACCGCACCAGGAGCATGACGATGATCACCATCGAGGATCTGTTGCAGGAGCTGGAGCAGGAGGCCGCCACCACCCGCCGCGTGCTCGAGCGCGTCCCAGGCGACCGGTTGGACTGGCGGCCGCACGACCGGTCGGATACCCTCGGCCAGCTCGCCATGCACGTGGCGACGATCCCCGGCGCGATCGCCAGGATCGGCGCCGGCGACACCTTCGACGTGACCACCCCCATTCCCCGGCCGAGTGCGACGAGCACCCCCGAGCTGCTCGAGGCGCTCGACCGGAGCGTCGCGGAGGCCAGCGCACGGCTCCGCGAGATGGACGACGCCGCGCTCGCGGCGCCGTGGCGGATGGTGCGCGGAGACCGGGAGCTCGCCGCGCTCCCGCGCGGCGCCTTTCTCCGCTCCGTCATGCTGAACCATTGGTACCACCACCGCGGACAGTTGACGGTGTACCTGCGGCAGACGGGAGCGCTCGTGCCGGCGATCTACGGCGGCAGCGCCGACGAGGCGCCGGCCCTGGGCTGAGCGATGCGCACGCGGAGGGAGAGAGCAATGACCGCACGTGAACGCAGCGGCGTGGCCGACGCCCGCGAGCTCGTGATCACCCGCACCTTCGATGCGCCGCGCGAGCTGGTGTGGAGCGCCTGGACGGAGCGCGAGCGCGCGATGCGATGGGCGGGGCCGAAGGACTTCACCGCCCCCGAGCTGGAAGGAGACGTGCGCCCCGGTGGCGCGTGGCGCACGGTGCTGCGCTCCCCCGACGGCGAGGACCACCCGCAGCACGGCGTGTACCTGGAGGTCGTGCCGCCGGAGCGGTTGGTGTTCACCTTCGCCTGGGACAGCGCGCCGGAGAACGAGATGCTCGTGACCGTGACGTTCACGGAGCGGGCGGGAAAGACCGAGATGGTCTTCCGGCAGACCGGCTTCCCGTCCGTGGAGTCGCGGAATGGTCACGAGGGCGGATGGACCCAGGCCTTCGACCGGCTGGCGGAGCACCTGGCGGGCCGGCGCTGAGCGAGCGTCCGCCCCGAGTCCCGAGTCCCGAGTCCCGAGTCCCGCACGACGCATGACGAGACACGTTCGTGACCCGACGAGGTGTTCCGCCGGATGCCTGACATGACGTAGTATTGTCGCGTCCGCCGCGGACGGCATCCGCGGGGCCGTCGCCCCCGGCAGGGGCGTCTCCACATCTCGTGGGAGCGTATGCGCTTCTTCCTGCGTGGTGCCGCCGTGCCGGCGGTCGCCGTACTCCTGGCATCGTGTTCCGATGGAGGCGTGCTCGCCCCGCTGCAGGGCGCGCGTCCGAACCTCTCGGTCGCCGCCCCGGCCGCGCGGCCGATCCACATCAGCGAGATCCACTACGACAACGCGGGCACCGACGCCGGCGAGGCGGTCGAGCTCACCGGCCCCGCGAACGCGGACCTCACGGGCTGGCAGGTGGTGCTCTACAACGGAACCGGCGGCGCGCCCTACAACACCACGACGCTGAGCGGCACGCTCGACGCCGCGTGCGGCGCCGAGGGGACGCGGGTGATCACGTATCCGTCGAACGGGATCCAGAACGGCTCTCCCGACGGCGTGGCGCTCGTGAACGCGTCCGGCACGGTGGTGGAGTTCCTGTCGTACGAGGGAACGTTCACCGCCGCGGGGGGCCCCGCGAACGGGATGACCTCCACCGACATCGGCGTGGAGGAGACCTCGTCCACGCCGCTCGGCGAGTCGCTGCAGCGCAACGGACTCGATGGATGGAACGCGCCGGCGCCGAGCACGTTCGGCGCGTGCAACGACGCGCCGATCACGTACGATGGTCCCACCACGGTGGTGATCGACGAGCTGATGGGCGACCCGCTCGCCGCGCTCTCCGCGAGCTGGGGGGAGTGGTTCGAGGTGCACAACTACGGATCGGAGCCGGTGAACCTCGCCGGGTGGACGATCCGCTCCGGCGGCGACGCGCCGCACCGGATCGCGCACGACGTGATCATCGCGCCCGGCGGCTGGGCCGTGCTCGGGCGGAGCGACAACGTCGCGAACAACGGCGGCGCGCCCGTGGACTACAACTACTTCACCGGCGGCACCACCATCTGGCTCGATGCGAACGATTGGCTCGTGCTGCGCAGCCCCGCCGGCGCGACGGTGGACTCGGTGCGCTGGAGCGACCTGCCGAAGGGCGCGACGCGCGCGCTGCGCGATCCGTCCACCGGCGATGCCGACGTGGACGGCGCGGGGTGGGGGTACTCCACCACGCCGTTCGGGAGCGGCGACTTCGGCACGCCGGGGGAGGCGAACGGAGCGCTGAGCGATGTCGCGCCGCCGATCCCCACGGGCGTGGTGCGCATCACCTTCAGCGGCCGCGACGACAGCGACCCGGCGCTCCCCGTCGGCTTCGAGGACCAGCTCTTCGCCAGCGCGTTCGATGCCGCGCACCAGGCGGTCTCCACCACCTTCACCTGGTCGTCGGCGACGCCGGAGCTGGCGAGCGTGGACCAGAACGGCGTGGTGCACGCGCTCGGCGCGGGGGTGGCCGTCATCCGCGTGACCGCCGCCGATGGGCGCGTGGGACTCTACCGTGTGCCCACGCGCGTGGCGGTGGCCAGCACGACGGCGCTGTACGCCGGCAACACCGAATTCGGCGTCCCCACCGACGCCGACCCGAGCGATGACTTCCTCATCACGCGCCCGGAGTACACGCTGTCGTACAGCGCCACGCGCAACACGCCGAACTGGGTGAGCTACGACCTCGAGGCCACGCACTTCGGCCCCGAGGACCGGTGCGACTGCTTCACCGCCGATCCCGCGCTTCCGTCGAGCTTCGCGCACCTGACGACGGCGGACTACACCGGCGCCGGCTCGTACGCCGGCTACGGGATCGATCGCGGGCACCTGGTGCGCTCCGCCGACCGGACCTCGGCGAGTCTCGACAACGCCTACACGTTCTACCTCTCGAACATCATCCCGCAGGCAGCCGACCTGAATCAGGGGCCGTGGGCGGTGCTCGAGAACTACCTCGGCGATCTCGCGCGCGACGGCACGCGCGAGGTGTACGTGATCGCCGGCGTGGCCGGGAACATCGGCACGCTCAAGGGGGAGGGGAAGGTCGTCATCCCCGCGCACGTGTGGAAGGTGGCGGTGATCATGCCGCGCGATGAAGGGCTCGCCGACGTGCACGCCCCGGGCGACGTGCAGATCGTGGCGGTGGACATGCCGAATCAGGCGGGGGTGCGGAACGTGGATTGGCAGACGTACCGGACCACGGTGGACGCGATCGAGGCGGAGGCGGGATACGATCTGCTCGACAAGCTCCCCGACGACGTGGAGTGGCTGGTGGAAGCGGGGATCGCGTCGCCCCAGGGCGCATCGGCCGATCGCCTGCTCGGCATCCTCGCCACGGGCGTGCAGGAGCTCGCGACGCGCGGCGTCGTGGCGGCCGGCGAAGGGAACGCGCTGGAGGCGACGCTCTCCGCCGCGCGGCAGCAGCTCGAGAGCGGCAACGCGCACGGCGCGCGCGGTCCGCTCGGCGCGTTCCGGAATCAGGTGGAGGCGCTGGTGCGCTCCGGCCGCCTCACGGCGGCGGAGGGCGCATCGCTGGAGACGCTCGCCGGATGGGTGATGGACGACATCGGCTGAGCCATCCGCTCGCGCACGATGCGACACCGCCCCCGAACGCATCCGCGTTCGGGGGCGCTGTCGCATCGGCCACCTGGCCCGGTCGATGCGTGGCGAGGGGTGTATCACGCAATTGAAGCGACGCCATCACCGGACCATGCGGCACATCTCCATCGTTTGCTGTCTCGCTCTGGCAGCCATCGCGCAGAGTTGCTCATCCGCGCACCCGTCACCCCCCGCGCCGGCGCCGTCTCCCGGTGTGGCGCCCGCCGCCACCGGCTGGCCCGCCGGCGTGCGGATGCGCTGGGAGGAGGTACGACTCGCGGGGCGCGAGGCGCGCCTCCCGCCGCAGGGGCCAGCCGACTTCGCCCGCGCCGTCGACGATTCCGTCCCGTCCGGCACGATCCGGGTGACCGGGCTCATCACCGCCCCCTACAGCTGCTTCCGCCTGGGCAGCGCGCTGGATGCGCGCACCCCCGGCGCGCTCGACCTGGAGATCGCGCTCGTCCCGCCGCGGCCGCCGGACGTGGCGTGCGCGGCCAGGGTGGGGCGCTTCGCGTACGACGCGGAGCTCGGGCCGCTCGCGCCCGGCACGTACTCGCTTCGCGTGCGGCACCACTGGGTGCACTGGCGCGTGGGCGAGGATGCCGACACGACCATGCTCACGACGCGGGTGGTGGTCCACTAGCGGCAGCCGTCACCGAGCCGATGGGCTGCACGAGCACGGACGTCTGCGACAGGCGCAGAATCTTCGATGCGACGCTCCCGATCGTGAGCCGCTTCCAGAGCCCGTAGCCGTGGCTGCCGACGGCGATCAGGTCGCCCTGGACGCGCGCGAGCACGTCGAGCAGCGCCTGCGCCGGTACGCCCTCAATCAGCGAGTGATGCACCGTCACGCCGTCAGGAACGCCGAGGCTCGCGGGCAACGCGGCAAGCCGGGTACCGGCGTCCAGCGGCACCTCGTGACGATGGGCATCGCCCGTGAGCGCGGCTCGCGCGTCGGGCGGCTCCCCGCCCGCGTGCACGAGATGCAGCACGTCGCCGGTGGCGAGCAGTCGCGCCGCCGTCCGCGCGGCGAGGATGCTGCTCGGCGTGAAGTCGACCCCGACCACGATCCGACGCGGCAGCGCGGTGGCATCCGCCCGGACCGCGAACACCGGCGTGCTCGCCACCTGCACGAGTTGTAGGGCGGTCTCGCCGCCGAGCGCCCGGTCGAGCACCCGATGCGGGCCGAGGCCGACGACGATGAGCGATGCGTTCACCGTGCGCGCCGCGCTCGCGATCTCCATGGCGGGATGGCCGATGCGGACCGTTGGCATGCATCCGCCGACGCCGAAGCGCGTGAACTGCGCATCCACCTCGGCGCCGAGCTTCCGGGCGAGGGCGGTCTCCACTTCCGGGCTGCCGGCGTACACCACGCCGAAGCCGTAGTCCAATGGCTGCACGCTGGGGAGCACGCTCACGGCAGCGAGCTCCGCGCCGAGGCGCTCCGCGACCAGAGGCGCGATGCGCACCGCGCCGGCCGAGCTCTCGCCCGCGTGCGAGGCGAGGAGGATGCGAGTCATGCGGGGCTCCGGCTCATCTCTCCCATCGCGAGCGCGATGCCCGCGTCGCGCCGTGCTCGAGCATCGCTGCACGCCGCGCGCCATGATCCCTGACCCTGAGCATCGGGAGGGGCGCCGCCCGCGCTCCGTCACGGCGTGCGCGACCGGAGCGGCTTCGTTGACAGCGAACGAGGTGGCACTATCGTGTGGCGTCGCCAGCCCTCATGGAGGAACACGATGTAGACGGCACCGACGAGCACAACGTCTGGCAGAGAGGTGCACCATGACAGCGGACAGGAAGGAGCGCGACTCCAGCGCGGGCGGCCAGGAGCGGGAGCGGGAGACGAAACGGCAGAGTGCCGCGGCGGGCGCGGCGTCCCAGCAGAGCTCCGGTACGGGGAAGGAAGCCCGGACGCGAGAGCGCGAGCAGCCGATGACGACGGTGCGCGAGGGGAGCGAGGTGCGCGCCCGGGGATCGATCGAGGACAACGCACGCATCGCGGAACGCATCCCCGATCTGTGGAACGACCGCGACTTCGATGGGCTCATGCGCATCGCCGCCGAGAACATGGAATGCGTTGCGGTCCCGTTCGGCGCGACCTACCGCGGCCCGAACGGCTATCGCGAGTTCATGCAGGCCTGGGCGACGGCGTTCCCCGACGGCCGGGTGGAGGTGACGCGGGTGATCGCCGACGAGAACGGCGCGGTAGTGGAGTACACCGGCCGCGGCACGCACTCCGGGCCGCTCAGCGGACCGTTCGGGACGATCCCGCCAACGGGGCAGCGCGCCGAGCTGCTCCTCTGCGACGTGATGGAGGTGGAGCAGGGGCGGGTGCGGCGCATCCGCTCCTACTTCGACAACGCGACGCTGATGCGCCAGCTCGGCATCGCGCCCCAGGAGGGCACCAGGGAGGCGACGACGACGCCGCGCGGCGGCACCTGAACGGATCGCGCAGAACGGCTCACCCGTACGAGCGCCGGGTCCGTGCCCCGGCGCTCGTCAGGCGGGCGTCGGATCCACGACCGCTGGGGCGGACGCCGGCCAGTCAGTGGGTCAGTGACTCCGCGAGTCCTCCCTGCCGCGCGGTCACCCGGCGGACGATCCGATCGATCATCGCCGCGCTCGCCACCACATCCACCGCGCGCCGCGCCCGCGTGACGCCGGTGTAGAGCAGCTCGCGGCCGAGCACCCGGGTGTCGTGGTCGGGGAGCACGAGCAGCACCCGGTCGAACTCCGAGCCCTGCGACTTGTGCACGGTCATCGCCCACGCCGTGTCGCACTCGGGGAGGCGCGCCGGGGTGATCCCGCGCACGGAGCCCGACGAATCCGGGAAGTACACCAGCGTGCTCCCCGCGCGCCGGAAGCAGAGCCCCACGTCGCCGTTGAAGAGGCCGGATCCGTAATGGTTCGCGGTGACGAGCACTGGCCGGCGATCGTACCAGCGCTCGCGCACGGAGTGGCCGCGGCGCCGGAGCCACCGCTCCACGGCACGGTTCAGCCCTTCCACCCCCCACGCGCCCTCGCGCACCGCGCACAGGATGCGAAACTCGGCCAGGCGCTCGAGCGCCTCCTCCGGCGATGCCGCGGCCAGGTAGGCATCGAGCAGCGGGACGACGGGCTCGAGCAGCGCATCGAGCGAGTCGGGGTGCGCATGCAGCCGCACCTCGTCGTGCGCCGGATCGTCGAGCGCCGCCAGTGCCGCGCCGCCATCGCCGCGGCGAACGGCCTCGGCGAGCGCGCCGATCCCCGGCCGCGCCTCGAAGCGGTACGACCGCACGAGCCTGACGACGGCATCGCGCAGGGGCGGAGCCGCCGCGGCCGCCGGCACGCACTGCCCGCTCAGCGCCTCGAACTCCGCGGCGAACGACGCGCTGCACGCATCGCCGGCCCGCGCGGCCGCGGCGCACAGGTCGCCGAGCACGTAGCCGGTGTCCACGCTCGCCAGTTGATCGGGATCGCCGAGCAGGATGACGCGCGCGTCCGGGCGCACGGCGGCGAACAGCGCATCCATCAGGAGGAGATCCACCATGGATGCCTCGTCCACGACGATCACGTCCTCCAGCAGCGGCTGCTCGGGGCCATGGAGGAAGCTCTCCGTCCACGGCTGGTAGCCGAGGAGCCGGTGCAGCGTCCGGCCGGCGGTGGGGATGCGGCGCCGGAGCGCGTCATCGATGTCGAGCGCGCCGAGCGCGGAGCGCACCGACTCCGTGAGCCGCGCGGCCGCCTTGCCGGTGGGCGCGGCGAGCGCCACGCGGAGCCCCGGCCGGTCGCCCAGCAGGAGGGCCAGGATCCGCGCCACGGTGGTGGTCTTTCCCGTCCCCGGCCCGCCGGTGATGATCGCGAGGCGGCCGCGGAGCGCGGCGACAGCGGCCATCGCCTGCCGATCCACCGTCGTGGGGTCGAGCGGGGCGAAGAGTTGGCCGAAGAGCTTCGCGGTGGCGGTCGATGGCGGCGGGGGCGGCGGTTGGTCGAGCATGCGCCGCAGCCCGCTCGCGAGCCGCCGCTCGGCGGTCCAGTAGCGGTACAGGTAGACGCGCGCGCCGTCGCGCACGAGCGGCGTGGGGGCGTTGCCGTCGCCGCAGAGGGGCGAGCGCTCGAGCGCGCCCCGCCACGTCTCCGCATCCGGAACGCTCGCGACGCCCAGCGCATCGGCGAGCGCGCGCGGCGACCGTTCGCCGTCGCCACCCGACAGCTCGATGCAACTGTGTCCACGGGCGCGCTCGGCGCTGAGCAGCGCGGCGGTGAGTGCGAGGATCTCCGCGTCGCGCTCATCGTGCGTTTCCGCGGCGCGTCGCCTGACGAGCGCGGCGAGCTGGAGATCCACTGGCGCGAGCGCCCCGGGCGCGGCGTCGAGCCTCGTCACGCGAGCGCCTCCAGCACGAGCGCCGCGTCGAGCGCCTCCACGAGCCCGCGGCTCGGCCGGTCGTGGTACCAGCCGCGCTCCGACGCGCCGTCCACGCCGCGGAGGAAGACGTACCAGAGGCCGCCGAAGTGCGTGTCGTAGTCGTACGCGGCGAGCCGGGTGCGGAGAAAGCGGTGCAGCGCGAGCACGTACAGGTGGTACTGGAGGGTGTAATGGTTGGCGAACATCTCGCGCTCGAGCGCCGGCCGGTCGTAGTCTCCCGGCGACGGGCCGAGGTAGTTCGACTTCCAGTCCACCAGGTACCAGCGTCCGTCGCGCTCGAACGCCAGGTCCACCACGCCGGTGAGGAAGCCGTGCACGTCCACCGGCTCGAGCGCGCGGATGTGCCGCGCGTAGGCGCCGGCGGCGCTCCCGTCCCCTTCGCTCTCGAACACCGCCTCGAGGCGCCGGCGCGTGATGCGCGAGAGCGGAAGGTGGAACGTCCATTCGGCGAGGCACGCCTCGCGCGGCACGTCGCGCAGCGGGAAGCCGGCGCCGGGGAGCGGAGAGGAGGTCACGTCACGCAGCATCGCGAGCACGTCGTCGACGGTGGCGTCCACGGTGCCGTCCGTGCGCGCGATGAGCCGCTCGCGCGAGAGCACCTCGCTCACCAGCGCGCGCGTCTCCGGCGCCGCGGCGGCGGCGAAGCGCATGCGCTCGAAGATCTCGTGCAGCGCCACGCCGGCGCGCCGCCCCCGGGGGAACGCGTTGAAGCCGGCGGGGAGGAGCACGGATTCCTCCGATGCGGCATCGGGGTCGGCGACGTCGCGCCCGTCGTCATCGCTCCCGTGCCGTCCACGCGCGAGGTGCGTGTAGCTCACCACGCGCCACGTGTCGAGCTGTCCCGCGGCGGGGGCGAAGCGGCGCGCGCGGAGCTCGGGCGCGACCTCCCGGTCCGGGCGCCATGGCTCCGGCGGCGGATCCTCCACGTCCAGCTCGTGAACGTCCATCGTGCCGCCGCAGCTCTCCACCAGTGCGTCGAGGGCGCCGCGCCACTCGGGGAGGCTCTCCCCGAGCGCGGCGCGCACCGCGAGGGCGAGCGCCACGGGCTCCGCCGCGTCCACCTCGATCCCGGGGCGAAGGAGATAGCCGAGCGCCGAGCCGCACGCGCCGGACCCGGCCTTCCTCCCCTCGATCGCCCCCCACCCCACGTAGCACCGGTACCGCGCGCGCGTGATCGCGACGTACGCGAGGCGCAGATCCTCGGCGAGCTGCTCCGCGAGCGCGCGGTCGCGGTGGACCGCCCAGTCGGCGGAGCCGTGGTCGTACACCACCGAGCCGTCCGCCTCGTGCGCCAGCACCGGCGCCCCCGCGGCGGGCACGCGGGAATCCCACAACGCGGTGCAGAACACCACGTCGTACTCGAGCCCCTTGCTCTTGTGGATGGTGACGATCTGCACGGCGTCGGCATCGCTCTCGAGCCGGAGCTGGTCGCGGTCGCTGTTCCGCTGCGCCGCCGCGCGCTCGCGCGCGATCCACGCCAGCAGCCCCTCGGGGGAGAGGTGCTCCTCCGTGGCGGCGGCGTGCAGCAGCTCCACGGCGTGCCGGAGGTTCGTGAGCCGGCGCTCGCCGTCCTCGTAGCGCAGCAGCCGCTCCGGCGCGCGCAGGCGGGCGAGCAGCGCCTGCACCATCCGCATGAAGCCATGGCGCACCCACGCGTCGCGCGCATCGAGCAGCTCGTCCACGATGCGCTGCCACTCCGGCTCGGCCTCCGGGCGCGAGAGCGCGTGGATGCGCCCGGCGTCGAGTCCCCACAGCTCCGTCGCCAGGGCAGCGCGCACGAGGCGCGCGTCGCGCGGCTCGGCGACGGCGGCGAGCACGCGCTCGAGCTCCTCCATCTCGGCGGAGTCGAGGATGTCGCCGGCGCCGCTGATGATGCTCGGCACGCCGAGCGCGCGCAGCGCCTTCTGCATCGGCGGTGCGTCCTTGTTCCCCCGCACGAGGATCGCGATGCCGCCGGGGCGCACGAGCGGCGCGCCGTTCTTCCGGAGGGAGAGGAGGCGGACGATCTCGCGCGCGGTGGCCCGCGCGAAGCGCTCGCGCGCGTCGCCCTTGCCCACGCACTTCAGGGTCCGGCCATCCTTCCCGTCGGGCACGGGAGGAATGAACCACCACCGCAGCGGCGCGCCATCGTCCGCGAGCGGTCCCGGCTCCGGCCGGGCGGACTCCACGCGCACGAACGGGATGCGCGCCTCGCTCTCGAGGAACGGGCGCGGCACGCGGCCGAAGAGCGCGTTCGTGGCGCGCACGAGCGCCGGGGTGCTGCGCCAGTTGCGGTCGAGCGTGTAGCGCCGGCTCGCGTCCTCCGCGGCGCGGAGGTAGGTGTACACGTCCGCGCCTCGGAAGGCGTAGATGGCCTGCTTGGGATCGCCGATGAGGAAGAGCGGCCGCCCCGCGAAGGCGGTGGTGAAGATCGGATACTGGAAGGTGTCGGTGTCCTGGAACTCGTCGATGAGCGCGGCGTCCCAGCGGCCGCGGATGGCGCGGGCGAGCGCACCGTCGGAGCCCTCGCGCGCGAGCGCGTCGCGGAGTCGCCGGAGCAGGTCGTCGAACCCCAGCGCGTGACGCCGCCGCTTCTCCGCCTCGCACGCGTCGTTCACCTCGGCGATGAACGAGCGGCGCAGCGCGGCCGCGAGCGCGTCGAGCGCGTCGGCGATGCGGTCGCAGGCGGCGAAGAACGGCTCTCCTTCCACCATCTCGCGCCCCTTCCTCTGCACCCCCTTCTCCGGGTGCAACACCGATCCGGTGGTGCAGAGCCGCACGGCCGGCACCCCGCCGGCGAGGTCGCCATCGAACAGCGCGGCCAGCGCCGCCACGATCGACGCACGATCTCCCGCGCTCACCAGAGGCGATTTCGAGTACCAGGGCACGGCGTCGAGCAGATTCACCAGACGCTCCGCATCCCACACCGCGCGCGCGGCATCGCAGGCCTCGCGAAGCGCGGCGATGGCCGCGTCCAACGTGTCGCCGGGCGGGAGGAGCCGCGTGTCCGGATGGCGCCGCCATTGGCGGAACACCTCGACCATCCCGTCCAGCTCCAGCTCCTCTCCCACCGCGATCCCGGCCAGCAGCTCGTTCTCGAACAGCGTGCGCCGCCACCAGTCCTGCGCGGCGCGCAGGACGAGCTCCGTGTCATCCTCCACGAACTCGGCGCCGTACGCGGTACCGCTCTCCAGCGCGCTCTCCTCGAGGACGCGCTTGCAGAAGCCGTGGATCGTGAAGATCGAGAGCTCGTCCAGGCGGGAGAGCGCCTCCCTGAGGCGGGGCAGCTCGCCCGCGCCGTGGCGTTCCAGGAGCGCGAAGAGGGGCTCGGTGCGCTCCGTCCGCTCCGTGATGACGCCGGCGAACACGTCCACCGCATCGCGCAGCGCCGCGCGGACCCGGGTGATCAGCTCGTCCGTGGCCGCGTTGGTGAACGTGACCACGAGCACGCGGCCGATGTCGCCCACCCGGTACGCGCCGTTCTCCCGCTCGAGAAGGAGCCGCAGCACGGTCAGCGTGATGCAGAACGTCTTCCCCGTGCCGGCGCTCGCCTCCACCAGTGTCACCCCGGACTCGATCGGCGTGACGACTGGATCGAACAGCGCACGCTCGCGACCGTCCACGCGCTCCGAGTCGCTCGACGCGCGCGGCCGGGAGCGGCGGTCGTACACGCCGCCGACGTCGGTGCCCCGCTCGCTCATGCCCGCTCCCGCTGCGCGCACCCGAGCGCGCGTGTCCAGAGCGTCTCGCTCCAGTGCCTGAAGTCTTCCTCGCAGTCCTCGAACGGGTCGATGCCGCGGAAGCAGAGGCGCACGTACGGGTCGGAAGCGTCACCAGCGGCGCCCCACCCGCCCTGCGGCTCCAGCGCGTACGCATCCCGCGCCGCCGCGAGCGGGTCCTTTCTCGCCCTCGCCTTGGTGCCCTGCGCGACGTACGCGTGGCTCGCCCGCTCGAACACCGGAAGGGGCGCCCGCAGCGCGAGCCGATGCCCCTCCACGAGTGCCGCGAGCTGCTCGACCGCATCACCCACCGGAGGGAACAGCACGGTTTCGTCGAGCGTCACGAGCCGCGTCTCGAGCGCGCCATCCCATCCGGCGACGCACGCCTGCGCGTTCAGCGCGAGGTGCGTGATCCACGCGTGCACGAGATCCCTGGGACGCGTCCTGCCGGGGCGGACCTGCAGCCGTCCCTGTGCCGTGAGGGCGTCGATGCGGCCGGTGAGCAGCCAGGATTCGCCGCGCAGCTCCACCGGCAGCGGCTCCAGCCATCCCGGCTCGCCGATGCGATCGAGCAAGGGCGCGATCTCGGCGTTCAGGCGGCGATGCCACGCGCGTCCGAGCGCGGCCGGCGGGAGCTCGCCGCGCGCCGCGAGCTCGGCGAGCTCCCCGTCGCGCTCGCGCGTGCCGCGCAGGTGCCGGCGCGTCATCCGGTCGTGCACCCGATGGCGGTCGAGCGGGCCCACGACCAGCGGCTCCACGTCGTCCTCGGGCACGTCGCGCTCCGGGAGCGCGATGCCGAGCACGCGCCGGCAGAAGTGGCGGCTGGGATTGGTCCAGCAGTCGATGAGGTCGCCGAGGGAGAGCGCCGTGGCGCCGTCGTCCGCCGCTCGATCATCGCCGCTCGCGGGGAGCGGGTCGGCGACGAAGGGCGCCACGCGCTCGCGCGTGCCGCGCGCGGCCTCGCACGCGCTCGCGCCCGCGCGCGAATAGCTGAAGAGCCGCGGGTCGCCCTCGCCATCCGGGGCGAAGTAAGCGGGGCTGAACGGCTGCAGGCGATGCTCCACGACGACCAGCGCTCGCGCCGGCGCCGGAGGTCCCGCGCCGCCGGGCTCCACGCGAAAGCTCGCATCGATGCGATCGAGCAGCTCGGCCAGCACCACCGAGGGGGCCCGCTCCGCGTTGTCCCGGGCGGAGCGCCCCACGTAGGTGAGGATCAGCCGGTCGCGCGCGGCGAGGAGCGTGTCGAGAAAGAGCTGGCGATCGTCGGAGCGCAGGTCGCGATCACCGGGGCGGGGATACAGGAGCTGGAGGTCGAACGCCGAGCGCCGGGCGCGCCGCGGAAACGTGGCATCGTCGAGCCCCGCGACGACGATCACGCGGAACGGGATCGAGCGCATGGGCTTGAACGCGCAGAAGGTGATCCCGCCGAGCAGGAAGCCCGTGCCGAAGCTGTCATCCGCGAGCGTCTGCTCGAGCCAGTCGCGCACCACGCCGAGCTCGAACGCGCGATCGCATCCGGAGAGATCCTGCACGCGGGCGAGCTCCGCCACGCGCGCGCGCAGCACGTCGAGCGAGCGCTCCTCGTCCTCGTGCGTCCCCTCGTAGAACTGGTCGAGCGCGGCGCGCAGGGCATCGCTCCACTCCCGGAGCGTGCGCGGGGCGCGCCAGTCGTCGAGCGCGGCGAACAGGCGGTCGAGCCAGAGCGCGAAGCGTCCGAGCAGCTCGGGATCGCCCACGGTCTGGCCGCCGTGCGGCAGGATGCCGGCGACGAGCGCATCCACGGGGCCCGTCGCGTATCCCATGAGCAGCCGGTCGATCCCCGCGCGCCAACTGTGCGCATCGACGCGCGGAAGCCCCCAGAGCGCGCCGCGCTCCTCGCCATCCTTCCCCCAGTGGATGCGCGTGGCGCGCACCCATGCCAGGAGCGTCTCGGCGGAGCCGTCCGCGAGCCCCGCGGCGCGGCGGATCGCCGGCACGTCCATGAGCCCCAGGATCTCCGTCGCCGAGCGCCGGCCGCCGGCGAGGCGCAGCAATTGGAGGAAGGCGCCGACGAGCGAGTGCTCGCGGGCGATGGAGCGGTCGGCGACGTGGAACGGGAGCGCGGGAAGCTCCGGCTCCCCCGCGCCGAACACGGCGTCGATGTACGGCGCGTACAGGTCGGCGTCCGGCACGAGCACGAGCACGTCGTGCGGCCGGAGCGTGGGATCGGCGGCGAACGCGGCGAGGAGCTGGTCGCGCACCACCTCCATCTCCCGCAGCGGGGAGTGGCAGACGTGCACGCGCAGCGAGTCGTCGTCCGGCGCGAGCGGGAGGGGCGGGGCGTCGGACATCCCGCGCGCGATGCCGCGGCACACATCGTCGCGCAGCACGTGCAGGCAGGTGGAGGGAGATGGCCCATCCTCCTCGCCATCGTCAGGCAGCTCCTCCCACGTGGCATCCGGCGCCGCCAGCTCGAGCAGGGTTCGGAGCTGGCTGCCGCACGCCCCGAGAAGCGGGTTCCCGATTGGCGGGGCACCGGTGCCGGACCGGCCCGGCCACGCGGCGCGTGGCGGGGCGGCCACGTACATCCGCACCGGGACGTGACGCGCCAGCGATCGCAGGAGATCGAGAAAGAGCGGCGGCAGCGAGCTGACGCCGAACACGGAGACGCGGGGGGGGAGCCCGTCCGGCACGCCGCCGCCGCGCTCGAGATGCTCGATGAGGGAGGTGAAGCGGCGCGCGAGATGGCGCGGTCCCGTACCGGCGCACAGCCGCCGCCAGAGCGCCGCCTGCCAGCGCTCGTGCGGCGCGCCCCCGAGTGGAAGCTCGCCGCGCTCCCAGGCGAGCAGCACGTCGGCGCGATAGAGCTGATAGTCGTCGAATCGCTCCGCGATCCGTGCGGCGAGCCCCATGTGCTTCCGCGCATCGTCGTCGGCGAGGAAGCCGGCGAGCGGAGCGAAGTCACCATCGGACGCGATGCCGCTCTCGAGCAGGGCGAGGATGCGCCACGTGAGGACATCGCGGTCGAACTCCGCCGCCGCATCGGGGAGCGCGCGCCCGGCCTCGAGCATGGCGCGCTCGACCTCCTCCGCCAGCCAGTGACAGAACGCGGCAGGGAAGGGGATCCGGAGCGAGGCGGCGCACCCCTGCCGCCGCGCGAGCTCCAACCGCATCCACCGCTCCATCCCCTGGCTCTGCACCACGATCAGCTCCTCCGCGAGCGGAGGGAGCGGCGCATCGCGCAGGTCGCGCGCGAGACGCTCCATCAGCGTGGCGAGCGACCGATTGGAGACGATCGTGAGCTGGCGCTCTGGCATGCCGGGGGGAGGGCGGGAGGAACGGCGCACTGGCGCCGTGGCGGGCGACGCGGCGGCCGACCGGTCGAGCTTGGCCGCCCGGACTGAACAATAGCCCGTCAGGCGGATCCGGCAAGGAACGCCCGCGCGCCCCGCCACTCCACGATCATGCCCGATCGCGGCGGCGCGCGGCATGCGGTGCACGGCCGGGGGGTGGCGTGGGGAACGGTCTCATCGTCGTCGCGGCCCGTGTCGCTCTCGTGGTCCGCGTCCGGACGTCGCATCGCGAGCGAGGCATCCGCATGTCGGAAGAGATCTCCGGCACCATCGCCGCCCCGCGCATCCCGCGGCGCACAGGCGCCCGGTGGCTCCCCGCCGCCGAGGCAGCGGGGATGTATCTCCTGCTGATGGCGTACATCTGGTGGGGGCAGGAGCGGGCCCGAGCGCTGGTGCTCATCCCGGTGGCGGCGGTGCTGGCGTCGCATCTCTACCGAGGCGAGACGCCGGCGATGCTCGGCTTCCGGCGCGCGAACTTCGGGCGGTGCATGCGCGAGATCGGCCCCGCGCTGCTGGCGCTCACCCTCGCGCTGGTGGCGCTCGGCGCGACGTTCGGCACGGTGCGCGCGGCGGCGCCGCAGCGGGTGCTCGAGGTGCTCACGGGATACTATCTGTGGGGGCTGTTCCAGCAGTACGTGCTGAACGGCTACTTCGTGAGCCGCTTCGCGATGACCGTCAGGAGCCCGCACACGGCGGCCGTGCTCGGCGCGCTCTGCTTCGCCGGCGCGCATACGCCGAACTGGTTTCTCATGGCCGTGACGCTCGTCGCCGGTTATCTCTCCGCGCGCGTCTACCTGGCGTACCGCAACCTGCTCTTTCTCGGCATCGCCCACGCGCTGCTGGGGACGTTCATCGTGTTCGGCGTGCCCCGATCCATCACGCACGGGCTGGTGACCGGCCCCGCGGAGTGGCGAGCGGCGCGCGCGGTGCTCACCGGCGAGCCCGTGCACGCTCGCTGGTAGCGCTACAGGTGCAGCACGCCGCGCCGCGCGCCGAGCGTCACGGCCTCGGCGCGGCTCGCGGCACCGAGCTTCGCGTACACGGCGGCGAGGTGCGTCTTCACGGTGTGGCTCGAGATGCCGAGCCGCGCGGCGATCTGCTTGTTGGCGAGCCCCTCGGCGACCGCGCTCAGCACGTCGAGCTCGCGCGGAGTGAGCGGAGGTGGCGGGCTTCCGCCTCCCGGTTCGCGCACGTGGAATGCATGCGCACGCCCTCCCGGCGCGCCGAGTGCCGCCGCGAGAGACTCCGGGGGGAGCGCGACCAATCCTGCGGCCGCGGCCTCCACCGCCGCGCGGAGCTCCGCGGTGGTGACGGAGGACGCGACCACCCCGCGTACGCCCGCCTCCAACGCGACGAGCGGCGCGCCCTCCCACGGCTCGCTCCCCACCAGCACGATCGCCACACCGGCCGCGCCCTCGCCGATGCGGGCGAGCCAGGCGGCTGCCTCGTCGTCTCCGGGCGCGCGGGGGTCCACCACGAGCACGTCGGGCTCGAGCTCGCGCACGCAGTGCGCGAGCGACTGGGGCTCGGTGCCGGCGTGTCCCACGACTTCGGCGATCCCCCACCGGCCGATCAGCGACTCGAGGCCGGCGCGAGCGAGCTCGGAATCGGCCGCCACGAGCACGCGGATCATGGGGGCCTCACCACGGCGCGCGCCCCAGAAAGCGCAGGACCGCGCGACTGGGCACGGCGAACGCGAGCCCCTGCGCGACCATGGTGTTGATGCCGACGACGCGGCCCGACGCCTCGGCGAGCGGGCCGCCGGAGTTTCCCGGCGCGAGCCGCACGTCGGCCTCGATCCACCGCTGGCCGCCGATTCCTGGCGCGCACGCGCGGTGCACCACGCCGAGCGAGGCCGCCTCGCGGAAGCCGAGCGGGTGGCCGAGCGCGAGCACCAGCTCGCCGGGGCGGAGGGCGTCGGAGTCGCCGATCTCGGCGGGTCGGAGTGTGCCGCGCGCGCCACGGAGTTGGAGCGCGACGAGGTCGCGGCGATCGTCGCGCGCGATCACGTGCGCGCTCAGGATCTCCCCGCCGGGAAGCCGCACCCCCGCCTCGCCGGCGCGGACCACGTGGGCGTTGGTGATCACGAGATCGTCGCCCCACACCACCCCCGCGCCCAGCGCCCGGGCGCCGCGCGCCACGACCTCGGCGATCGAGCGGCTCACTCGCAGGGCGAGCGCCGTCAGCTCGTCGTCGAGCGCCGCGCCGCGCGCCACGCGGTCCATCGGCGCCAACGTCACGGCCGCCCTCCCCGCCGCTCGCGAATGGCGACCTCGATCTCCCGCGGCTCACCGGCGCGGAGCACCCGCGCGCGGGCGACGTGCCCCACGCTCTCCGGACCGAGCGCGGCGATGAGGTCGGCGGGGTCGCGCACCGCGCGATCGTCGAGCGCGAGGAGCACGTCGCCGAGCAGCACGCCGGCGTCGGCCGCGGAGCTCCCCGGCTCGACGCCCATCACCATCAGGGCATGGTGGGTGGGGAGGTGGAGCGCCGATGCCACGGCATCCGGCAGGCGGACGCTCTGCATGGCGAGGCCGAGATGCCCGCGCGCGACGCGCCCCTTCTCCAGCAGATCGTGCGTCACGCGCTCCACGGTGGACGCGGGGATCGTGATCGCCTGCCCGCGCGCGAGGCCTGAGGTGTTCACGCCGACGACCGTCCCGCCGGCGTCCACCAGCGCGCCGCCGGAGAAACCGTCGTGGATCGTCATGTCGAGACGGAGAAATCGGTCGAGGCGCCCGCCGCGCCACGTGCGCCACTCGCCGGAGCTCGAGCTCACGATCCCGAGCGTGGCGGTGGCATCCGCCCCCGGCCGCCCCACCGCGATCACCAGGTGCCCCGCCCTGAGCGAGCCGCCGTCACCGAGCACGGCGGCCGTGCCCGCCGCGCCATCGACACGGAGCACCGCGAGGTCCGTGGAGGGATCGCGCCCCGCCAGCGTGGCGCGCGCGGTCCGGCCACCGTGCAGTACCACGGTGATCGCTTCCTCGCGACGGATGGTGTGGTCGGCGGTGACCACGACGCCTTCGCGCCAGAGCACGCCGCTCGATGGGATGCGCGGTCGCGCGTCGATCGCGACCACGCCGGGCGCCGCGCGCTCCACCGCGTCCGCGAGGTCCCGTGAGAGTGCCGCCAGCGTGCCGCCGGCGATGTCCGATGTCGAAGTCATGCTGCCCCCGTGATGTGAAAGTCGCGTGCGTCGGTGAATGTTGCGTGGCGCGCGCGTGCCGCGACATCGGGCGAGCGGGGGAGGGCGCGGTCGGGCGTTCGGCCGATCGCGCGGACGCGGTTGACGGGGCCAGCAGGCAGGCGGTGAGGGAGGGGGGGTGCTCCCCGGAATGTATCTTGCGCCGCTTGGTACGCGCGGACGCCGTGGAGCGCCCACCGAGCGGCTCGCTGCGGCGAAAGCGACATTCCCGCCGCGAGCTACCCGCGGTCGCGTTGGAGGCTCGCATGGCACAGGGCTTCGATCCCGAACCGACGGAACGGACGGGCACATCGCCCAGCGCGTTCCCGCACGCCGCCGACCGCCGGAACTCATCCGGCGCGCCCACCGCTCCGCCCCGGACGCACGCCGAGGCCGAGTCCCGCTGGGCCGCGTTCGTCACGCAGGCGGCACGCGTGCTCGCCTCCTCGCTCGACTTCCAGACCACCGTGGACAACGTGCTCCGGCTGGTGGTGCCGCACGTCGCCGACTGGTGCATCGCGTACATCCTCAACGAGGAGAACAACGTCTTCGAGGTGGCGGCGATCCACGGCGACCCCGTGCGCGACGAGCTGGTGCAGGAGATCATCGCGCGCCATCCGTTCGAGCCGGGGCACCCCTTTCTCGGCGCCTCGCTCGACCCGCCGCGCCCCGTGCTCCTGCGCGAGGTCACCGATGCGGTGCTGCGCGCGGAGATCCCCGACGAGCACGTGCTGCAGCTCGTCCACGCGCTGGCGCCCGCCTCGGCGATCGCCGCGCCGCTCGTGGCGCGCGGCCGCGTGGTTGGCGCGGTCACCTTCCTGGCGGATGCCCGCAGGCCGTGCTACGAGCCGAGCGATCTCACCCGTCTGGTCGAGTTCGCCGGACTGGCGGCGCTGGCCGTCGACAACTGCGGGCTGTATCGGGCCGCGCACCGCGAGCTGGCCGAGCGCAGACGGGCGGAGGAGCAGCTCACGGAATCGCTGGCCCTGCACCGCGCGACGCTGGAGTCCACCACCGACGGCATCCTCGTGGTGGACAGGGACGGGCGCATCGCGTCCTACAACCACCAGTTCCTGGACATGTGGCGCATCCCCGAGGAGGTGGTGAGCCTCGGCGACGACCGCCGGACGCTGGCGATGGTGTACGACCAGCTCCGGGACCCGCAGGAGTTCCTGGAGAAGGTGCGGGAGCTGTACGCGACGCCGGAGGCGGAGAGCATGGACGTGCTGGCGTTCAAGGATGGGCGCATCTTCGAGCGCTACTCGCGGCCGCACCGCGTGCGGGACGAGATCGCGGGGCGTGTGTGGAGCTTCCGGGACGTCACCGAGCGCACGCGGACCATGCGCCTCCAGCAGCTCCTCGCCGAAGCGGCGGCCATCCTCGCCTCGTCGCTCGACTACTCGGACACGCTCCGCGGGATCGCCGCGTGCACGATGCCGCTGCTCGCCGACTGGTGCCGCATCGATCTGGCGGCCGAGGATGGACGCCTGCACCTGGCCGCCGAGGCGTACGGCGGCGCGCAGGGCGCCGACCGGCGGAAGCGCGCCGCGCATCCGCCGGCGCTCGCGAGGGACTCGGTGCACCCGGCGGTGATCGCCCTCGAGCACGGCCAGCCGGTGGTGATGCCGGAGCTGGAGTCGTGGACGCGCGATGCGCTCCGCGCCGGCGGCGGGGAGCTGGAGACGCACGAGCTCCCGTGCGTGGTGCTCGCCGTTCCACTCATGGCGCGCGGGCGCCGCATCGGCGCGATGACGTTCGGCCGCCTCGCGGCGGAGCGCCCGTACACGCCGGCGGAGGTGGAGGTGGCGCGCGAGCTCGCGCGGCGCTCGGCGCTGGCGGTGGACAACGCCCGGCTCTACGAGACGGCGCTGATGGCGAACCAGGCGAAGTCGGACTTCCTCGCCGTGATGTCGCACGAGCTGCGCACTCCCCTCACCGCGATCATGGGCTACACCGAGCTGATCGCGGACGGCGTCTCCGGCCCGATCACCGAGGTCCAGCAGCAGCAGCTCCAGCGCATCGATGCCAGCGCGCGGCACCTGCTGCACATCATCGAGCAGATCCTGTCGTTCGCGCGCGTGGAGGCGGGGCGCGAGAAGGTGCTGGTCGAGCCGGTGGACCTGCGCCTCACCGTGGACGAGGTGGTGATGCTCATCCATCCGGCGGCGACGAAGAAGGGGATCAGGGTGGTGAAGGAGGTCCCGAGCGGCGCGCCGGCCATTCACACCGATCCCGGGAAGCTCCGGCAGATCCTCATCAACCTGCTCGCGAACGCGGTGAACTTCACCGAGCGCGGGACGGTGGGCGTCGCCGTGCATCCAGAGGCGGATGGCGCGCGCATCCGTGTCTGGGACACCGGCATCGGCATCGCTCCCGATCATCTCGACCGGATCTTCGATCCCTTCTGGCAGGTGGAGCAGCCGCGCACGCGCCGCACGGGGGGGACGGGGCTGGGGCTCAGCGTCACGCGCCACCTCGCCCACCTGCTGGGCGGCGACATCGAGGTCGCATCGCGGCTGGGGGAGGGGAGCACGTTCACCGTGTACCTGCCCGACCTCGATGCATCGCGTCGTGCGGAGGAAGGCGAGCGCGAAACGGCGCACGCCGGCGAGGCGGGGCCGGAACGGGAGCGCGCCTGACGTTCAGGCGCATCACCCGGTCAGGCGCACTCCCACCTCGTCGAGGTGCTCCAGCAGGTCCGCCGGATCCTCGTACACGCGATAGGCGCCGGCGCGCATGAGCTCGTCCTCGCCGTAGCCGCCGGAGAGCAGTCCGACGCCGAGCGCCCTGGCGCGCCGCGCGGCGAGCAGATCCCACACGCTGTCGCCCACCACCACGGAGCTCCCGATCGACACGCCGAGCCGGTGGGCGGCGGCGATGAACAGGTCGGGATCCGGCTTGGCGTGGCGCACCTGGTCGCGGGTGATGACCGGGGTATCGGGGGGAAGCTCGAGCAGACCGAGCGCCAGCTTCGCACTGTTCTGCGAGCTGCTGGTGGCGACGGTCCACGGCACCCGCGCGGCGGTGAGGTGTGCGAGCAGATCGCGCGCGCCGGGGAGCGGCCGCACCTGCCCCACCATCCGCGCGTACGCCTCGGTGTGGTACACCTTGATGCGCTCGGTCTGCTCGCGCGTCACCGGCTGCCCCGTCTCGCGCAGGAGCGCGTTCACGAGCAGTCCGCCGCTCATCCCGATGCGGCGATGGATGCGCCAGACGGCGAGCTTGATCCCCGCGCGCTCGAGCGCCTCGCGCCACGCGATGACGTGCTGGTACACGCTGTCGACGAGCGTGCCATCGAGATCGAAGAGAAATGCGGGCGCGAGGAGCGAGCCGTCGTCCTCGCACTCCACTGACGGTCGAGTGGTCGTCATGGTGGTGCGTCATCCTCCCGGGGAATGCGACTTGCCCCCGCCCACCCTGCATGTCCAGGCCCACGCTCACCGTCGCCCCCCCGGCTCCCCCCATCCGCCTGCTGTCCGTCACCGCCGGCCTGACGGTGGCGAACCTCTACTACAACCAGCCGCTGCTGCCGGAGATCGGCCGGACGTTCGGCGTGAGCGATGGGCGTGCCGGGCTCGTGTCCACCGCGACGCAGGTGGGCTACGCGGTGGGACTCCTGCTGTTCGTGCCGCTGGCCGATGTGCTCGAGCGGCGGCGGCTCATGGTGGTGCTCCTGGCCGGGGTGGCGGCATCGCTCGCCGCCGCGGCGGTGGCGCCGGGGCTCGGCTGGCTCGCGGCGGCCAGCTTCGCGATCGGCGTGACGACGGTGGTGCCGCAGGTGGTGATCCCGTACGGCGCCGGACTGGTGGAACCGGCGGAGCGGGGACGCGTGGTGGGGCAGATCATGGGCGGGCTGCTCATCGGCATCCTCGCCGCGCGCGTCATCTCCGGCGCGCTCGGCGCGGTGGTGGGGTGGCGCGCGGTGTTCGCGATCATGGCGGTGGCCATGCTCGTGCTGGCGGCGGTGCTCGCGCGCCGGCTCCCGCGCGGCGAGCCGGCCGAGACGATGCCGTACGGCGCGCTCCTCCGCTCGCTCCTGGAGATCGCGCGCAGCGAGCCCGTGCTGCGCGACGCGTCCGCGCTCGGCGCGCTCCTCTTCTTCGCGTTCAGCGCCTTCTGGACCACGCTCGCCTTCCGGCTGGAGACGCCGCCGCTGCACTACGGAAGCACCGTGGCGGGGCTGTTCGGGATCATCGGGATCGTCGGCGCATCGATCGCGCCGGTGGCGGGGCGCATCGCCGACCGTTGGCGCCCGCGCGATCTCGTGGGCGCGGCGACGGCGGTGATGGTGGTGGCGTTCGTGATCTGTCTCGTCGCCGGCGCCACCATCGCCGGGCTGGTGGCGGGGGTGATCCTGCTCGATGCCGGCGAGCAGGCGGCGCAGGTGTCGAATCAGACGCGCGTGTACCGGCTGCCGGCGCCGCTGCACGGGCGGCTCAACACCGTGTTCATGACGTCGTTCTTCATCGGCGGCTCGGTGGGCTCGGCGGTCGCGTCGTGGGCGTGGGGGCGGTGGGGGTGGACGGGCGTGTGCGCGGTGTCGCTCGCGGCGCTCGGCGCGGCGCTGGTGGTGTGGCTGACGCGACGAGGGAGCGTGGACGGGTGAGCCACGCCGCGTGTCTTCTTCTCGCGCACACCCGATGCCAGATGAGGCCGTTGCCGTCGCGCCGGTCGATCATGGCATCCACCGAACCCCGGGGGGAGCGGATGGATCCGGGCAACGAGCTCCTGCTCGTCGCGGATGTCGCCGTCCTCTGTCGGCCGGAGCGTTCCTCGTGCACTTTCGGTTCGGAGCGATACACCCGATCACGGAAGGCCACGGAGCGTTCCATGTTCGTCGGACACTACGGCGTCAGCTACGCCGCGAAGAAGGCCGACCCGAGCATCCCGCTCTGGGTGTTGTTCATCGCCGTGCAGCTCCTCGACGTCGCCTGGGCACCGCTCATCCTGCTCGGCATCGAGAAGGTGCGCATCGTGCCGGGGTTCACGGCGACGAACCCGCTCGACCTGTACTACATGCCGTACACGCACAGCCTCGTGGCCGCCATTCTCTGGTCGGCTGGAGCGCTGATCGTGTACCGCTTCGCCTGGCCGGGCGCTCGCTGGCGGGCCGCGCTCCTCGTGGGCGCGGCGGTGTTCTCGCACTGGGTGCTCGATCTCATCGTGCACCGCCCCGACCTGCCGCTGTGGGACGACAGCGCGAAGGTGGGGCTCGGGCTGTGGAATCACGCGGCGGCGGCGTTCTGCCTGGAGGCGCTCGTGCTCTTCGGCGGGATGTGGCTGTACCTCCGCGCGGTGCCGGCGCGCCGCCGGGCGATGGTGGCGTTCGGGGTGATCATGCTCGCGATCCAGGCGTACACCTTCTTCGGTCCGCCCCCGGTCTCCGGCAGGTCCATCGCGGTCACGGCGCTCGTGTTCTACGTGCTCTTCGCCTTCGTCATCTGGCTGCTCGAGCGGCCGCGGCGGGTGGCGGCCGCCGCGCCAGCCTGACGAGCGCCGCGGCCGCTCGCCCCACGCCGGTCACCCCCCCGCGCTTCCCTCCGGCCGCATGGTGTAGCACCACGCCTCCCCCTCGAGCACCGTCTCCCCGGTCTGCCGCATCACCACCGCGCGGAGCTGGGTGACGGGCTTGGTGGGGTGCACGCTCAGCACCTCCACTTCGGCGGTGATGGTGTCGCCGATGTAGACGGGCGCGGTGAACTTCCAGTTCTGGCTGAGGAACACGCTGCCGGGCCCGGGCAGGTCCATCGCCACGAGCGCGTGGAGCAGCCCCGTGGTGAGGCCGCCCTGCACCACGAGCCCCGCGAAGCGCGTGCGCGACGCGAACTCGGGATCGAAGTGCAGTGGGTTGTAGTCGCCCGTGAGCTCGGCGTACGCGCGCACGTGCGACTCGCCGAGCGTGAGCGTGCGTCGCGCCCGCTGGCCGACGGTGATGTCCATGGCCCCTCCCGTGATGCCTGCCTGACGTGCCTTCAGCGCGTCCCGCGTCCCGCGCCTTGCGCCTCGCCCGTCTCCGCCCGCAGCGCCCGCCCGCTCCCGCGCGGCGCGCGCTCGCCGTCGCGTAGCGCCACCACGCCGTTCACGATCACCGTCCCGATCCCCTCCGGGTACTGGAACGGATCCGTGTACGTCGCGCGGTCGCGCACGGTGGCGGGATCGAACACCACGATGTCCGCTCCCTGGCCCGGCGCGAGGCGCCCGCGGTCCGCCAGTCGGAGGCGCGACGCGGGGAACGCCGTCATCTTGTGGATCGCCTGGGCGAGCCCGAGCACCCGGCGCTCGCGCACGTAGCGCGCCAGGATGCGCGGGAAGGTGCCGACCGAGCGCGGGTGCGGGTGCCCCACGCGCGCCGGCCCTTCGATGGCGACCGCGCCGCCATCGCTGCACACCATGCCGAGCGGGTGAGCGAGGATGCGCTCGAGATTCCGCTCGGTCATCCCGAACCCCACCATGCCCACGTCCCCGCGGCTGGCGCCGAGCAGCGCCACGGTCACGTCGTACGGGTCGCGCCCGAACGACTTGGCGTAGGCGCCCAGCCGCTGCCCCTCCGCCGCGCGGTGGGCGGAGTCGCTGACGGAGGAGATGAGGACGTTGTCCCACCCGCCGAGGAGCTGGATCTTGTCGAGCACCGCCTGGCGCAGCTTCGGCGTCATGGACGGATCGGCGAGGCGCGCGAGGAACGCCTCGGTGCCGCCGTCCTCCGCCCAGTCGGGGAAGAGGTTCGAGAGCCCGGTCTGGTACGCGATGTACGGATAGCGATCGAAGGCGACGTCCATCCCCGCGTGCTTCGCCCGGTCGATGCGCGCGAAGACGTCGTCGAGCTTCCCCCAGTTGCGCTCTCCCTCGGTCTTGAGGTGCGAGATCTGGAGGGGACAGCCGGCGCCGCGGGCGACGGCGATCGCCTCGTCGATCGCCTCGAGCACGCGGTCGTCCTCGTTGCGCATGTGCGTGGCGTACGGCAGCTGGCGCCGCACGAGCGGACGGCAGAGCGCGATCAGCTCATCGCGCGGGGCGAAGGCGCCGGGCGTGTACTCGAGCCCGCTCGACGCGCCGCACGCGCCGTCCGCGAGCGCCGCCTCCACGAGCGCCACCATCCGGCGCATCTCGTCAGGCGTCGCCGGCCGGTCGGCATCGCCCACCACCACGTGCCGCACGGTGCCGAGCCCCACCATGCTCGCCACGTTCACCGCGCTGGGCAGGGCATCGATCGCCTGGAACACGCCCGCGAGCCCCGCCGCTCCGGCGCCGGAGCCGGGAGCGGCGCCACCTCCCGCGTCGGCCATCTCCTCCGGGCGCCGCGGGGCGCGCGAGGAGCCGTCCTGCCCGACGACAACCGTGGTCACCCCCTGCCGGATCACGGACTCCACCCGGGGATCGCGGAAGAGCGTCCCGTCGGCGTGCGAGTGGATGTCGATGAACCCCGGCGACACGGCGAGCCCGCGCGCGTCGATCACCAGGCGGGCATCATCGCCGAGCCCCGGCGCGATGGCGGCCACGCGATCGCCGGACACCGCCACGTCGGCCGTGACGCCATCGCGTCCCGTACCGTCGAACACGTGGCCGCCGCGGACGATGATGTCGTAGCGCTTGCGCGTGGGCAGGTGGATCGCCGGTGCCCCGACGAATGGGATGGCGACGGCGAGCGCCGCCGTGCCGGAGAGGAAGTCGCGGCGCGTGATCGCGCGCGGCGCGGCGGGCTGCGATGCACCGCCCGACGGGAGATCGGAGTGCTGGGTGGTCATGATTCCTGGGCGAGGGAACGGCTCGCGAGGCGAGCCCAGCTCGATCCTACGGCGGGGACGCGCGATGTCCAGGGTGGTGAGGCGTGTGGTGCCATCAGTGAACCGAGGACAGGACCATGGGAGGGGAACGCATGCGAGGTTGGTGCTTCGGGGTGGCGCTTGCCGCGGCATCGCTCGCGTCGCTCGCGACCGCGAGCCCGCGTCGGGGCGCGCCGCGCACGGCGTCGGCCAACGGTGGCTCACGCATCGCGGAACGCGCCGCGGCGCCGCGTCCCCTCCCGCCGCTCGGCCTGGCCTTCCCAGATAGCGCTGGCATCTGGTGCGGCACGTTCGAGCACGGCGGCCTGTCCGCGGGCGAGCGGCTGGTGCTCGTGTTCCCCCAATCCAGACCACAGCCGGCGGTGGACTCGGCGAGCTACGCCGTGCGCGTGCGGCGCGTGCGCGCCGACTACTGCCGCACCGAGTTCGGCGCCGTCACGCTGGGCGACAGCAGCCGCGCATACGATCTCGAGCCGGTCGGCTCCGCGCCCCCCGAACCCTACGGCGCGCTGACGGTGGCGCTGGCCGTCGCGAGCGCGGCTTCCTGGACGCGCGCCGCCGATGGCACCATGCGCGCCGATCTCGACGGAGATGGACGGCCGGAAGTCGCGCGCGCGTGCCTGGAAGGTGAGGGGTGGCGCTTCACCGTGGAGAGCGACTCCGGGCGCGGTGCGCGCCTCCGATGGTCGGCCTACTTCGATCTCGGGGCGGAGGTGGAGCCCACCTGCGGCCCATCATCCGAGCCGCCCGGAGATCGATGATGTGGTGTCACCGACGCCAGGTACCGCGCGGCCCCCGACGTCCCCGGTACCGACGCCGCTCGCACGGGCTCGGCCGCATCAGCGAGGCGGATGGGAGTCGCGCGACGATCGGGGGAGCCGGGCGGGGCTGCTCCGGCCGAAGCCGAATCGGTACATCGTGAGCGCGAGCCCCACCACCAGATAGACCGCGGCGCGGCTCCTGTCCCCTCGCACGAAGGCCTCGTACGCGAGATAGCACCAGAAGCCGAGCAGGATGAGAATGATCGCGTTGCGCACGAGTCGGACTCCCCGGGTGGAGGTGAGACGAACGACGTGGACGTGCACACGATTCACGTGCTGCTGCGGCGCCGGAGGCGCGGGACCGGCAGCTTCCGCCGCGAGTCGGCACAATCTGTGGACATCGCGTGGCGAGCGCCACGGGCGGCCATGCCCATGGCCGTCTCACGACTTGTCCTTTTCCTCCACCACCTCGAACGTCCCCGCACGCGACGGCACCGCGCGCAGCGCCCAGCCTGGCTCGAGGGTGAGCGTCCACCCCGGCCCGTCGATCGTGCGCGCATGCGCCGGCGGCGTGGCCGGGGCCTGAATGCGGAGCCACGAGAAGTCGTTGGACACGAGCGCGCCGCCGCGCGTCACCTCGAGCGAGCCCCAGGGGGCGCTGAAGGTGCCGGTGGGATACACGGTGGACGCGGAGTCGAAGGGGACGAGCGTGCTCGGGTTGAAGGAGCGGCCGAGCGTGGATTGCCGCAGCACGATGGCCGCGCCGTCCAGGAGTCGCGCGCGATAGTCGGCGAGTCGCGCGCGCCGCACCGAGTCGCGCGCGGTCTCCTCGCGCGCCACCTCGGCGCCGCCGTACAGCGCGGCCTGCCGCTCGGCCTGGCGAGCGAGCGCCGTTGGGGATGGCGGTCGCCAGCGCAGCGCCGTGGCGAGGAGCTGTGCCGGACCGCGCGCCTGGCGTATCTCGGCGCGCCAGGCCGGCCTGAACCGGTCGAGGAGAAGTCCGAGCGCGGGCCCCGTGGCGTACTCGAACGAGCGGACGTACGAGGGGTACGCCTGGTACTCGCGCACCGCGCGCGCCACGCGTGATGGGCCCTCGCCGGTGAGCGCCATCGCCAGGCGTTCCCCCGTGTATTCGGCGAGCCCCTCGCGGATCTCGAGCGCGCTCTCCAGCGAATCCGCGCCGGGATAGAGCGCGTGGCGCCGGGCGCGGAAGAGGAGCGCATCCGCCGCGCATCGCCGCGCCCCCCGCTCGCTCGTGGCGAGCGAGTCGAGCGCCGCGGCGAGCGCGCGGATCTCGAGGCGGAACCAGCGCCGCCCTTCCATCTCGTCGAGCTGCGGGTTCGGGGGATCGCCCCCGGCGAGGCCGAGCGAGTCCTGCTCGCGGTGGAAGGACTCGTGCACGACGAGCGCCGTGCGGGTGAAGCGGTCGCCAGGGAGCGGGAGGAGCACCATCGCCCATCGCCGGTCGTTCCAGTCGAACGACGTGTTGGCGAGCAGGATGGAGTCGGGCAGCGTGGTGACGAACGCGCCTCCGTAGGGGAGGAACGGTTGCCCGGTGACGCTGTCGGACGCGATCACCAGGCGTGTGGCGCGATCGACGAGCGCGACCGGTCCGCACAGCGACCGTCCCCAGGTCCGCCCCGCATCGGCGGTGCACGCGGCCCGGTAGTCGCGCAGGGCGGCGAGCGCGGTGGCGGAATCGACGCGCTGCGCGGCCGCGCCGGGCGCGCCGGCGAAGAGGAGCATCCCGGCGGCGGCGCCGCGCCAGGCGAGCGCGCGCGCACCGCGCGGAAGAGTCGTGACGGAAGGCATGGGTCGTCCCGGGTGTACGATTGGCGTCGCAGATGGGCGCGCGCCACGCCGGTCGTTGGCGCTCGCGCGGCGTCACATACTACGACGCGCGTCGTACTACGTCAACGCGATCCAGGCCAGCGCTCTGGTGCGGCGATGGCACCGCCCGCGCGGCGCGCGCGCGCCTGCCAGGTGATCGAGCCTCGCGGGCGGAGGCGCACGATGAGCAGCGGCTCCCCACCGGCTCCCACGATGCTGAGCCGCGGGCGGTGCACCCGGATCGCCGAGCGGTCGACCGGCCGCCCCCCGACGGTGGCGCCCGCCACGCGGCCGTTGAGCAGCGTGAGCGTGAACCGTCCCGCGGGATCCACGCCGTCGATGACCACCCCCTGCGACGGCAGCGCGCCCACCGCCGCACCCTCCAGCGCGAGCCGGTCGCTCGCGGCGGCGCTCTCCGTCGCCGCCGCTGCACCCAGGATGCACAGGCCGAGTGCCGCCGCCACCGGCACGAGCCGCCTGGCGACGCCTCCCCTCGGCCGCGCAGGCTCCGCGCCCACGAGACGATGGATGCGCCTCGCCAGCGCGCCATCGGTCGCCGCGAGCACCGCGTCGCGCAGGTGACGCCGCTCCTCCAGGCGAACCAGCGCCCGCGCGAGCGCGAGCGGGCGGCGGAATCGCCGCACCGCTTCCGCATCGCAGCATTCCTCCCGGGCATTCGTCGCCGCGCGCACGAGGACCGAGACTCCGGGGTGAAACCAGAAGAGCGTGCGCAGGAGCTGGAGCGCCTGGTTCACCGCGTAGTCCCCGCGTCGCACGTGCGCCAGCTCGTGCGCGATGAGCGCGTCCAGCTCATCGTCGGGGATCGCACCGGCGGGGAGCACGAGGACGCCGGCGGTTCCCCCCGTCACGAAGGGGATCGGGTACGTGCTGGTGACGCGCACGCGGGGCGGAGCCGGGAGCTCGAGCGAGCGGGCGATCGCGTGGACGCGCTCGCGGAGCGCGCGCGGCGCGAGGTGCCCGGCGCGCACGACCGAGCCGATGGCGCGGCCAGCGGCGGCGAGGCGCGCGATGTGGACCAGCACTCCGGCGAGCCACACCCCCGCGATCCACGGGAGGAGATCGTACGCGCCGTCGTACGCGGCGGCCACGCGCCCCGCCAGTGAGCCAGCGGGCACCGCGAACGCTCCCGGAGCGCCGCGGCGCGCGTTGGCGAGGAGCGAGAGGTGCGCGCCGATGCTCCCGAGGATGAGGACGATGGGCAGCGCGGCGAGGCAGGCGAGCGCCCCGCCGTACCGCGCGCGCGGCGACGGGGTGGCCCGCTCCCACGCACGATGGACCAGCGGGAGCAGCGCCCCGAGCCACGCGACGTGGAGCGCGGCCCAGCCGGCGATCCCGAGCACATAGCGGGCGGTGCTCATCCGTCGTCCGACTCCTTCCGGCGCTCCAGCTCGCGGATCAGCCGCTTGAGCTCCGCCAGCTCCTCACGGGACGCGGACCGGCCGCCGAGCGCGTGCAGCGCGAGCGCGGCGGCCGAGCCGCCGAACAGGCGGTCCACCACCCGGCTCACGAGCGAGCCGAGCGTGGACGCCTCATCGGCGCGCGCCTCGTACACGTGCTGCCGGTGGGAATCGTCGCGGCGCACGATCCCCTTGGCGTGCATGTTCTGGAGCAGCTTGAGCGTGGTGGTGTAGCTCGTGTCCGTGCCGAGCGCCGCGTGCACGTCGCGCACCGTGCTGGGTCCGCGCGTCCAGAGCACGCGCAGGATCTCGAGCTCGGCGTCGGTGGGGAGGGGCGGAGTGCGCGAGCGCGGCGTGCGCGAAGGGCGCGCAGGGGATGATGAGCGGCGGAGCACGATCGGATGCTTCAGGCAGCCGGGTTCTTTCTCGGCCGGCCGCCCTTCCTGCCATTCCGTCGAGCGGCGTTGGCCTTCGCCTCACTCCGCACGAGCCCTCCTGATCGCCCGAGCTCGCGCATCCACGCGCGGGTGCCGAAGAGGCCCTGCAACAATGCGGGGACGCGGAGGTCGGCGTCGAGGCGCGGCCAGTGCAGCGCCTCGCCAGAGGGGCTGACCGTGACGTCGGCCAGCTCCTCCGCCGTGGCACCGCGGAGACCCTGCCCCAGGCGCGCGGGGAATCCGAAGAACGCACCGTTCGTCAGCTCGACGACGATCAGGGCGCGCGTCCGGTCGTAGCGCGCCCGCGCCGCGCGCGGCTCGCTCGTGGCCGCGGCACGGGCGCGGGCGCGAGCGGCCGGGATCTGAGCGAGAATCTCCAGGTCAGTCGGCCGATGCTTGGTCGAGCGCTCGTCCATGGTACCTTCTCCAATGGTCCATCGGTGCAGCGTCGCCGGAGTCCAGGGCGAACACGACCTCCGTGTCGTGCTTCACCACGTGCACGTGCGGCGGCCCGTGTTCGCGTGGCGGCAGGTGGATGCGCAGCTGAACGCCATCGCGAGAGAGCACCGCAGGCATGGCAAGGTAACCCAATCGTTGGGTTTTGCAAGATCGGCGCCCGGGTAGCTCCGGGCACTGTCCGGCAACATCTTGGTCCGCGCCGCGCGCACACGCATCCGACTCTTTCCTGCCGCACCACGCTTTCGCACGAACGCGCATGCACGAGCGGGTGATCTCCGATCCGAGAGGGTGATCCATCGTGACGGTCATCACCTGCGGACGAATCGGTTGGTGCGCGGCCATCACGGTGGCCATGCTCACGGGAGCATGCGCCGATGCTCAGACGTCCGCCACGCACCGGAGTGCATTGCTCGACTCGATCGCGGCCGCCGATGCACAGATGACGCGAGGGGCTCGCCGGATTCCGGCGAGCCCCTCGGTTAGGTGGTGGAGTGGGAGGGGGTGATAGGACCTGGTGGCTGGACCACCGAAGAACGCGTGTCGCGTGTGGGGAACTGACGGGAGTAGATGCGAGGTAGAGCGCGTGTAGGGCGGGATGTAGAGAGAGTCCATCTACACACGAACCTACACGCGCTCTACCTATCTCCTCATCCCGTCAGTCTCCCACACGCCACACGCGTTCCATGGTGGTCTACCCCCTACACACCACGCCCCTTTTACTGCGCCGAGCTGGTGATCCCCGTCAGCCCCCGCTGCTCCAGCAGCGGCTGGATGCTCGGATCGCGCCCGCGGAACGCCCGGTACATCGCCCCCGCATCCTCCGTCCCCCCGCGCGAGAGGATCATGTCGCGGAAGCGCTGGCCGTTCTCGCGCGTCATCCCGCCGTGCTCCTTGAACCACGCGTACGCGTCGTCGTCGAGCACCTCGCTCCACATGTACGCGTAGTACCCCGCGGCGTACCCCCCGCCCCAGATGTGCGCGAAGTAGCTCGTGCGGTAGCGCGGCGGCACGAGCGGCATGTCCACGTGGTAGCGCTGGAGCGCCTCGCGCTCGAACGCATCCACGTCCTGCTTCGGCGCGCCGGCCGGGAGCGTGTGCCACGCCATGTCGAGCAGCGATGCCGCGAGATACTCGGTGGTGGCGAAGCCCTGGTTGAACGTCCGCGCCGCCTTGATCTTGTCCACCAGCGCCTGCGGCATCGGCGCGCCGGTCTGATAGTGGTGCGCGTAGTGGGCGAGCACGCTCGGCTCCAGCGCCCAGTGCTCGTTGAACTGCGACGGGAACTCCACGAAGTCGCGCGGCACGC
>CAMLEQ010000005.1 GCA_946479015.1 uncultured Gemmatimonadota bacterium
GCACGGCGTAGGCGATCGCCACGGCGCATCCCTGCGAGATGCCGAGCAGCGGGAACCGCTCGAGTCCCATCGCGTCGACGACCGTCTCGAGGTCGTGCACCCACGCCTCGAAGGAGAGATCGTCCACGTCGTGATCGGTGAGACCGGAGCCGCGCTCGTCGTAGCGGACCAGCGTGTGGTCGCGCGACAGCTCGCGCAGCCAGTGGCGCCAGACTGGACTCTCCCAGTCGTAGTCCAGGTGCGTCAGCCAGTTGGCCGGCTTGACGAGCGGCGGTCCCGTTCCGCTCGTCGCGTAGGCGATGCGCACGCCATCGGATGCGGTGCAGAAACGGATCCGTTGCTCGAGCGGCGCAGCGCTCGCCGGCGGGGCGCCCCCGCGCTCCTCGACCTCGGCGACCACGCGGTAGCCCAGCCCGTGGACGGTCCGGATCACGCGCTGCGCGGCGCCGTCGTCCCCGATCGCTTGCCGCGCGTGCTTGATGCGGCTGTTCAACGTCGTCGGCGCCACGTAGCGATGCCCCCACACGCCGTCGAGCAGTTCCTCCTTCGTCACGACCCGGTCGCGGCGCGCGAACAGGTACGCCAGCACGTCGAACACCTGCGGCTCGACGTGCTGGCGCTCGCCGGCGCGGCGCAGCTCGCGCCGCCGCGTGTCGAGCTCGTACTCGCCGAACGAATAGATCGGATCACCGGACCGTGGTGTCGTCATGGGTCGCGCCGACGGAGGCGGTGATGGGAACGGGAGCGCCGGAGCGTCTACCTTGGAGCCGGCGCCGCGACGGCGCAAGAGCGTCCGCTCATCCGCTCAGGGCCGCCACCGCCTCGCCGATCCGCTCCACCGCCGCGTCGAGGTCCGCCTGCGCCGACGCGAAGGAGAGACGCAGGCGCCCCTCCCCGCGACTGCCGAACGCCGCGCCGTCGATCGCCGCCACCCCATGCTCCTCGAGCAGACGGTCGGCGAACGTCCGCGAGGTGAGCCCGTGCGAGGCGAGCAGCGCGGAGAAGTCGGGGAAGACGTAGAACGCGCCGGCCGGGATGGGGCAGTGCACCCCCGGCAGCGCGTTCAGCCCGCGCACCAGCAGGTCGCGCCGCGCGCGATACGCGGCGACCTGCGCCGCCACCATGTCCTGCGGGCCGGTCAGCGCCGCGATCCCCGCGCGCTGGATGAACGGCGGCACGCAGGTGTGGCCGTTGACGGCCATGGTCACGAGCGGCTCCACCCACGGACGCGGCACCACGAGGTAGCCGAGGCGGTAGCCGGTCATCGCGTACGTCTTCGAGAAGCCATCCACGAGCAGCGTCCGCGAGCGCGCGCCGTCGTGGGCGGCGATGGCCGGCGCGCGCTCGCCCTCGAAGACGAGGCGCGAGTAGATGTCGTCGGTGACGACGCGCAGGTCGTGCCGCGCGACCAGCTCGGCGAGCCGCGCCATCGCCGTGGCGTCGAGCGCGCCGCCCGTGGGGTTGTTCGGCGAGTTGAGGCAGAGCACCCGCGTGCGCGGGCCGATGCGCCGCGCGATGTCGTCCACATCGGGCGCGTTGCGGGCGTCGAGCGCGTAGCCAACCGGCACGCCGCCGGCGAAGCGCGCCATCGACGGGTAGATCGGGAAGCCGGGATCGGGGACGAGCACCTCGCTCCCGTGCTCCACCGTGGCCAGCATCGCGTAGAAGACGGCCGTCTTCGCGCTCGGCGTGACGATCACCTGATCGGCGTCCGCGGCGATCCCGCGCGAGCGCACGTCGGCGGCGATCGCCTCGCGCAGCTCGGGGAGCCCCTGCGGCGCCACGTAGCGGGCGTCGCCCGCGCGCAGGGCGGCAACGGCGGCGTCCACCACGTGCGCCGGCGCTTCCACATCGGGCGCGCCGAGCTCGAGGTGCACGATCGAGCGACCGGCGCGCTCGAGCTCCATTGCACGGCGGAACACGTCGAGCGCGCCCTCGCCGGAGAGTTGGTCGACCCGCGCCGCGAGCAGGGGGACGTCGTCACGTGCGGCGGTGGTGGCGGCGACCATCGTAGTGTCGGTCATGGCGCGTCAGAGCAGGCTGCGGATCCAGCCCCCATCCACCGGGATGGAGGCGCCGGTGGTGTAGCTCGCGTGCGCGGAGCAGAGGAAGGCGACCATGGCGCCGAACTCCGCCGGCTCGCCGAGCCGGCCCATCGGAATCTGGTGCTCCCACACGGCGAACGCCGCCTCGCGTGTGGTCCCCTGGAGCGACGCCGTGCGCGTCGCGAGCTCCTCCACGCGGTCCGTGCGCGTGTAGCCGGGCATCACGTTGTTCACCGTGATGCCGTACGGCGCCACCTCGTTCGCCAGCGTGCGCGCGAAACCCGTCACGGCGGCGCGCACGCTGTTCGACAGGATCAGGTTGTCCACCGGCTGCTTGACGGCGATCGAGGTGACGTTCACGATGCGCCCCCACCGCCGCTCGCGCATCCCCGGCAGCACGCCGCGCACGAGCTCCACCACGCTCGTCAGGTTGGCCCGCACGGCGGCATCCCACGCCTCCGACGCGTGCGTCTCGAACGGGCCGGCGGGCGGTCCGCCGGCGTTGGTGACGAGGATGTCGACGCGTCCGAGCTCGCGCTCGGCGGCAGAGAGCACGCCGGCGATCCCCGCCGGCGTGGCGACGTCGGCGACGACGTCCACCACGCGCACGCCGGTGCCGCGGCGGATCTCCTCGGCCGTGGCGCGCAGCGCCTGCTCACCGCGCGCGCAGAGCACCAGATCGACCCCCTCGGCCGCGAGCGCTTCGGCCGACGCGCGCCCCAGCCCGCGACTCGACGCGGCGACGAGCGCGACCTTCCCGCGAATCCCGAGATCCATCGCTAGCGCTCCACCTTCGCGTGGAAGTAGCCGTCGGTGTGGTCGAGCCAGTCCTGGCGGATGGGGCTGAAGATGTCCACGTCCAGCGTGTCCTCGAGCGCCTCGGCCATGTGCGGCACGTTCGACGGGATGTGCAGCACCTCGCCCGCGCGCACGATCACCTCCTGTGCACCATCCTCGCCGATCCAGAACTTGAGCGCCCCCTCCACGATCCAGGTGATCTGCTCGTTCTCGTGCGAGTGGCGCGGGACGATGCACCCTTTGTCCAGGTAGACCTGCGCCAGCATCATGCGGTCGCCGGTCACGAGGCGGCGGGAGAGCTGGGCGGTGACGGACTCCTTGGGGAGGTCGGTCCAGCGGAGGTGGCGGACGGGGGCGTTGGAAGACATGGCGGCGGGGTTCGGAGCGATAAGCGAGGCGGCAACACGGCTGCCGTGGGACTCACGGTATGTTACTCACCGTACGCTACGGATGGCGAGCTGGCGGCGTTGACGTGGCGGACGGGCGTGTCGCGCGGCGCGGCGACGGCGGGCTCGCGTCGAGCGGGACGGCAGCTTCCCGATTGCGCGACCACTGGACGGGTCGCAAGTTCGGGCGGCTGTCATCCGCGCACGTTGGTGTCGCTCGCCCGATCGTGTGTGGATCGTCGCACCGCGGAGGCTGCATGCATCCCGCCCGTCTGTTGGCCGCCGGTCTGCTCATCCTGAGCGCACCGCCCGCCCCGCCCGCGCCCACCATCATCGTCCCGAACGACAACCGGCAGCCCGCCGGTTCCCTCGCGAACGGCGTGCTGACGATCCATCTCGAGGCGCGACGCGGAGCGTGGTATCCGGAGGGTCCACACGGCAGGCGCATCGACGTGGCCGCGTGGGCGGAGCTGGGAAAGCCGTTGCAGAATCCAGGGCCGCTCATCCGCGTCCCGGTGGGCACCGAGGTCCGGGCGATGGTGCACAACTCGCTCGATCGGCCCCTCCGCGTGCAGGGGCTCGCATCGCACCGCGGGCTGCGCGACACGCTCGTTCTCGCGGCGCGCGCGGCGAAGTGGGTCACCTTCAGGGCGACCGCGCCGGGGACGTTCTACTACATCGGCTCGATCGGCGCCCACGGCTTCGACAGCCGTAGCGGCGATGACCTGCAGCTCAACGGCGCCATCGTGGTCGACCCGCCGCGCGCCACGGCAAGAGTGCGCGCCGCCACCGACCGCGTCCTCGTCATCTCGTGGTGGTACATCCTCGACTCGACGAGTCGGACGGGGCTCGGCCGCGCGACGATGGCGATCAATGGCCTGTCGTGGCCGTACACCGAGCGCATCGAGCTCACCCAGGGTGACTCGGTGCGGTGGCATCTGGTGAACCTCACCCAGTCCGACCACCCCATGCACCTGCACGGCTTCTATTTCCGTGTGGACGAGAAGAGCGATGTCGGAGGGACGACGGACACGATCTACGCCCCAGCCGACCGGCGCATGGCGGTGACGGAGGTGATCCTCCCCGCGCAGACGATGACGCTCGCCTGGTCACCCCAGCGCGCGGGCAACTGGATCTTCCATTGCCACTATCAGGGGCACGTGTCGAATCTCGTGTCGCTGGACAACCACCGCGGCAATCTCGATGCGCATGCCCTGATGGCGCGCATCGCATCGTATCCGCCGGACATGCCCCTGCGCGACGGGGCTGGCCCACCGCATCAGATGTTCGGACTCGTATTGGGGATTCATGTCGCACCGAGGCCATACGCCGAGGCGGCCAGCCCCGACCTGCGGCCGGAGCGAACGGTGCGCGTGCTCGTGCGCGAGCGGCCCAACGTGTACGGCACGATGCCAGGGTGGGCGTTCGTGTTCGGCGGCAGCCGCGACGACGCGAGCGGCGCGTTGCCGATCCCCGCGCGGCCGCTCGTGCTCACGCGAGGGGAGCGCGTCGCGATCACGATCGTGAACGAGGCCACGGAGCCCACGACGATCCACTGGCACGGGATCGAGCTCGAGAGTTATCCGGATGGCGTTCCGGGATGGAGCGGATCGGGCGCGCGCATCATGCCGGCGATCGCGCCCGGCGACTCCCTCACCGTGCACTGGACGCCACCGCGCGCCGGGACGTTCATGTATCACTCGCACTTCGACGAGCGACAGCAGATCAGCTCGGGGCTCTATGGTCCGATCATCGTGCTCGACCAGGGGGAGCGCTTCGATCCCGCGACCGACCGGGTGTTCTTCATCGGCAACGCCGGTCCGACGCAGAACGTCATCCGGGGGCCGTACGCGGCAGTGTTGCTGAACGGACGGAAGGCGCCGCCACCCATGACGCTGCGAGCCGGCGTCTCGTATCGGTTCCGGTTCCTGAACCTCGCCGACGATTTCCCCACGAAAGTCGCACTGTACGAGGGTGGGCACCCCGCGACGTGGCGCGCGATCGCGAAGGACGGGGCGGACCTCCCGCCCAGGCAGGCGACCGACCGCCCCGCCGTCCTCGTGTTCGATCCGGGCGAGATCTACGATTTCCGTTTCACGCCGCGGAGAGCCGGTGCGCTGACGCTCACGTTCGGCCACCTGAACGTGCCGGGCGGCCCGACGTTCGCGCCGGAGTCGGTTGCGGTGCGCGTCCGCTGAACGCGGCGTTGGATTTCCTGAAACGCTGACCTGGCCGCCGCGCGTCGGCACGGCGTGCGTCCCGTCCCGGGCGCAGAACTACTACCACAGTAGTTGACAGATCGCCGTGGACGCGTATACTGCTACTACCACCGTAGTAGACAGGAGGCCGTCCATGGACGATGTCGTGCTCGGCGACCGTGAGCTGGATGTCATGGGCGTCGTGTGGGAGCTGGGCTCCGCGACCGTGACCGAAGTACGTGAACGGCTCCCGGTGGAGCTCGCGTACACCACCGTGCTCACGATCCTTCGGAACCTGGAGGAGAAAGGCTTCCTGACCCACCAGGCGGAGGGGCGGGCGCACCGCTACTTCCCACGGGTGGCGCGGCAGGCGGCGCGACGGACCGCGGTGAGCCGGCTCGTGGACAAGCTCTTCCACGGCTCGGCGGAACAGTTGCTCGCGCATCTGGTGCGCGAGCGGCGACTCACCGCGGACGACCTCGGGCGCATTCGCCGCGCGATCCGGGCCGACGAGCGGGAAGGGCGCGGCTCCCGCCGGCGCAAGACGCCGGAGGGTGACGAATGATTCTCGCGTGGATGCTCTACGCGACGGCCGTAGCCTGTGCGGCCGGCGCGGCGGCGTGCGCGCTGGCCGGCGCCGCGCGCGCGCTCGGACGCCCGACGCGCCTCGCCTGGATCGTGGCACTGCTCTTCTCGGCCACGTGGCCCGGCTGGCGCCTCGCGCGCCATGCCCTGGCCAGTGGCCAGCAGCGTGCCGCCGCCGCCGCGGTCGCGCTCCCTCCCGTGGTCGTCGCCGCCGGGCACGATGTCGCCAGCGCGATCGCGACGCGTATACCCACGGCCGGACGCACCGTGTCTCTCGTGCTGCTCGCGACCTGGTGCCTGACGAGCATCGTGCTGCTCGCGCGCCTGCTGCGCGGGGTGCGAGCGATCGGCCGGGAGCGGCGGCGCTGGCGGGCGAGCGAGGTGGACGGGGTGCGGGTGCTCGTCTCGCCGGAGACCGGCCCCGCCGTCGTGGGCGTGCGTCGTCCCGCGATCGTGCTCCCGGAATGGGCGCTGGCGCTCGATTCGGGACTGCTGCGGCTCGTGCTGCGCCACGAGCAGGAGCACGTGCGCGCCGTGGACACCGTGCCCCGGCTGCTCGGCGCGCTGATGACCGCGCTCATGCCCTGGAATCCCGCGCTCTGGTGGCAAGCCAGTCGTCTCGTGCTCGCAACGGAGGTGGACTGCGACGCACGCGTGCTCCGCGCCGATGCGCGCCGCGAGCGCTACGGGCTCCTGCTCCTCGCGATCGCCCAACGCCAGTCCACCGCCATGCTCGCCCCGGCTCTCTCCGAGCCGACCTCGCACCTCGAACGGAGGATCGTCGCCATGCAGCGCTCGGCGCCACGCCGCCCCATGCTCGTCGCAGCCGCCCTGACCGCCGCCGCCGTCGTCGTCCTCGTGCTCGCGTGTTCCGCGCCGTCGCCGGACGCGCCGGCGGCGCCCCGTGCCATCGGGCGCGCGAGCGCCGTCACGGCGCCGGTCGCCGATCGGGCAACCGCTCATGCGGGACCGTACTTCGCGTTCCACGTGGACAAGGCCGCGACCCTCGTGACGGGACCTGGCAAGAGCCAGATGCCCCGCTATCCAGCCGCGCTCGAAGCGCAACGCAAAGGGGGCATGGTGTTCACCCAGTTCGTCGTGGACACGACGGGCGCTGTGGACCTGTCCTCGGTCAAGGTGGTCGACAGCTCCGACCCGGCATTCACGACAGCCGTGCGCGAGGCGCTGCCCACGATGCACTTCCACCCTGCAGTCGTCGGTGGCCGCCCGGTGAGGCAACTGGTGGAGATGCCCTTCACCTTTCTCGTCCCTCCCGGCGAATCCAATTCCTCCTGCGTCACCGCCATCAGCTCGCACGCGACCTGGCAGGCGTGCAAGACCTCGGTCGAGCCATGAGATCCCACCGTTTCCGAGCACACGCCCATCGGTCGGGGTGAGCTGCGGCGCGACCACGGCCATCCTGGAGTAGACGCCCCCGCCCGGAACCCCACCCGGCCGATGCCCGTAAGACAGTAGTGACCTCGGTGCCGGCACGCGGCGAACGGAACCGCCGCGTCCGGTGGCCGACTCCTACTCGTCTTCGCTCGAGGCGTCGTGTACTCGACCTGCGTCTTCTGCAATCAGCCGCTGGGCACCAACTCGACACTCGAATCGTTCCCCGTCGGCCGCCGCCTCGCCTTCGACGCGGCGAAGGGACGACTCTGGGTGATCTGCCGCAAGTGCGAGCGCTGGAATCTCACGCCGCTCGACGAGCGGTGGGAGGCGGTCGAGGAGGCCGAGCGCCTGTTCCACGGCACCCGGCGGCGCGTCGCCACCGAGGAGATCGGTCTCGCGCGACTCGCCGACGGCACGGAGCTCGTTCGCATCGGCGCGCCGCTGAGGCCGGAGTTCGCGGCATGGCGCTACGGCGACCAGTTCGGCCGTCGCCGCAAGCGACAGATGCTCATCGCCGGTGCGGGGCTCGCCGCGCTCGGCGGGATCGTCGTCGGCGGCATCACGTTGGGCGTCTCGATCGGCGGATTCGGCTGGATGTTCGGCCAGTTCGGCCGCCTGACGATCCAGGGTGGATCGGAGACGGTCGTCGCCCGCGTGCGCACGGAGGATGGGGAGGTGCTCCCCGTGCGCCGGCGCCATCTGGCGGAGAGCACGCTCGCGCCCACCAGCGATGGCGCGCTCGCGATCGAGCTCCGCTACAAGAACGGGAGCTCGCGCTTCGAGGGGCCGGAGGCGCTGCGCGTCGCCTCGCTCGTCATCCCGGCCGTGAACCGCTTCGGCGGCTCGCGACAGACGGTCGCGGCGGCGGTGGGCGAGATCGAGCAGGTGGGCGGGCCCGAGCGCTTCGTCGAGCAGCTCGCCCGGCGCGCGGAGGGGGCGACCGCCGTGCCCGGCCGCCCGCACCGCTACGGGCGCAAGGGCCGCATCGGCCGAACGGGGCTGTACGCCCTGACGACCATCGACCGGCTCGCGCTGGAGATGGCGTTGCACGAGGACGTGGAGCGCCGAGCGATGTCGGGCGAGCTCGCGCTGCTCGCGCGCGCGTGGCGCGACGCCGAGGAGATCGCGGCGATCGCGGACGACATGTTCGTTCCCGCCGGCGTGCGGTCGGCGCTCGAGCGCCTGCGCGGGAGGTAGCGCCCGAGCTCTCACTGTCGGGCCTGGACAGCGAAGCCACGGCCATGGAGTCGGCGGAGGTCGCCGGGAGTGCCTTGACGCGGCGTCGATTCGTAACTATGAGTGTTACATGGCCCGCAATTCCCGTTTCTCCGTCGCGCTGCACGTGCTCGTGCACCTCGTCCAGGCGCGCGAGCCGCAGACCTCGGAGCAGTTGGCCGCCTGCGTGGGCACGAACTCCGTCGTCGTGCGACGCACCCTCGCCGGGCTGCGCGAGGCAGGGCTGGTCGCGTCCGCGCGCGGCACGGGCGGCGGGTGGACGCTCGCGCGCGACCCCGCGCGCGTCACGCTGCGCGACGTGTCTGCCGCGCTCGGCCAGCGCCTGCTCCAGGGGATCGACGTGACTGGTCCCGGCGCCCGCGGGGCGACCTGTCGGATCCAGCGCGCCGTCGCGGGCACGCTCGACGAATTCCTCGACGACGCCGAGGCGCTGCTCGCCGCGCGTCTCGGTCGCATCTCGCTCGCCGCGCTCGCGGCGCGGGTCCGCGAGCTGTCGCCGCACCGTCACCCTACCGCCAAGTCGTCCCATGCCTGACGCCATTCGGCACGACCTCTACGACGCCATCGTGGCCGGCGGGAGCTTCGCTGGCCTGTCCGCCGCGATGCAGCTCGCTCGCGCGCGCCGGCGTGTGCTCGTCGTGGACACCGGACAGCCGCGGAACCGGTTCGCCCACAGCTCGCACGGCTTCCTCGGCCAGGACGGCCGGACGCCCGCCGAGATCCTCGCCATCGCCCGCGAGCAGGTGCTGGCGTATCCGACGGCCGAGCTCCGCCCCGACGAGGCGACGCACGCCGCCGCGGAAGGCGGGAAATTCTCGGTCGCCCTCGCGTCCGGGGCGATGACTCACGCGCGCCGCCTCGTGCTCGCCACGGGGATCGTGGACGAGCTGCCCGATCTTCCCGGGTTGCGCGAGCGCTGGGGCGCGACGGTGCTGCACTGCCCGTACTGCCACGGCTACGAGGTGGCCGACGAGCGCCTCGGCGTACTGGCCGTGGGGGAGGGGAGCGTGCACCAGGCGCTGCTGCTCCCCGACTGGAGCACCGACGTCACGCTCTTCACGAACGGCGCGTTCGAGCCGACGGCCGAGCAGCGCGGCGCCCTCGCCGCGCGCGGCGTGCGCATCGAGTCGCGACGTGTGCTCGCGCTGGTGGGCGACGCGCCGGCACTGGCCGGCGTGCTCCTGCGGGGGCCGGATGGCGACGACGAGGTGATCGCGCTCGACGCGCTCTTCACCGCCTCGCGTACCCACATGGCCAGTTCGCTCGCCGAGCAGCTCGGCTGCGCCTTCGATGAGGGACAGTTCGGCCCCGTGATCCGGACCGACGAGAGAAAGCAGACGACCGTGCCGGGCGTGTTCGCCGCCGGCGATGCCGCACGCGTCCCGCACAACGTGACGTGGGCCTCGGCGGACGGGGTGACGGCGGGCATCTTCGCGCACCAGTCGCTCGCGTTGGCGAGTCGGTGAGCGCGGGCATGCACCGTCACACGCCGTCCCGCCGCGCCGCCGCGGCCTGCCTGCTCCTCGCCGCCGCGACGCTCGCGTGCACGCATGCCGTACCGGCCGTGTCGTCCCGGCCGGCGGCTATCGTCGCGCCTGTGCCGGCCGACCCGGTGCCCGCGCACGACACCTTCACCGTGCAGTCCGCGGTGCTGGGCGAGCCGCGCCCGATCAACGTCTATCTGCCGCCGCAGTACCGGCTCGCCGACTCCGCCAGCGCGCGCTTCCCCGTGCTGTACATGCCCGACGGCGGACTGGATGAGGACTTCCCTCACGTCGCCAACACCATCGACTCGCTGATCGCGCTCGGGCGGGTCCGCCCCGTCCTCGTCGTCGGGGTGCCGAACACGCAGCGGCGCCGCGATCTCACCGGTCCCACGCGCGTGAAGTCCGACAGCGCCATCGCGCCGCGCGTCGGAGGCTCGGCGGCGTTCCGGAGCTTTCTCCGTTCGGAGCTGATCCCCGAGGTCGCCCGCCGCTATCGCGTCACCGACGAGCGGGGGATCGTGGGCGAGTCGCTCGCGGGGCTGTTCATCGTCGAGACCTTCCTGCGCGAGCCGGCGCTGTTCACGCATTACGTGGCCTTCGATCCGAGCGTCTGGTGGGACCGGGGGGCGCTCGTCGACTCGGCGGCGGCGCGTCTCGCCGACTACGACGCCTCGGTCCCTCGCACGCTCTATCTCTCCAGCTCCGAGGAGCCGAGCACCTCGGTGGGGACGGCACACCTGGCGGCGACGCTGCGGCAGACGTCGCCTCCGGGGCTTCGCTGGCGCTACGAGCCGCGCCCGGATCTCGGACACGGGAACATCTTCCGCACGCTCGCGCCAGAGGCGCTGGCCGAGGCGCTGCGCTGAGCGTCGCGGGCCGAGGCTCCGGGGCACCCACGCGGTGTGCTCGCGCGCGAGCGCCCCTCATCATCGAGCACGCACGCGAGCCCGTCCGCGCATCTTCACCACCTGACCGAGGATCGCCGGTACCGCCGCCAGGCCGAACGCGATGCTCCAATCGAGCACGCCGAGTCGTTCGGCGTGCAGCACGTGAGCGAGCGGTGGCACCTCCACCGCGAGAAGCTGTAGAACGACCACGAGCACCACGGCGCCGAGCGCCCACGGGTTCGCGATCGCCGCCGTTGGCGTGAGCACGGGCGCCCGCTGGCGCGCCGTGCCGAGGTGGAACGCTTGCGCCAGCGCGAGCGTGGTGAAGCTCATCGTCACCGCGTGGCGCCCGGACGCGCCGTGCTCCTCCAGCCCCAGCGCGAACGCCGCCATCGTCACGCCCGCGATCAGCACGGCGTGAACGCCGATGGCCGAGAGAAACCGCCGCGAGAGCAGCGCCTCGTCCGGGTCGCGAGGGGGGCGCCGCATCACCCCCGCCTCCGCCGGCTCGAACGCCAGGGCGAGCGCCGGGAAGGTGTCGGTCACCAGGTTGAGCCAGAGGATCTGGAGCGGCATGAGCGGGAGCGGGAAGCCCGCGATCCCGGCGGCGACGAGCACCAGCACCTCGGCGAGGTTACAGCTGAAGAGGTAGAAGACGAACTTGTGGATGTTGTCGAAGATGACGCGCCCCTCCTCGATCGCGACGGCGATCGTGGGGAAGCGGTCATCCTGGAGCACCACCGCGGCCGCCTCGCGCGCCACGTCGGTGCCGCGCTGCCCCATGGCCACGCCGACGTCGGCCTTCCGGAGCGCGGCGGCGTCGTTCACGCCGTCGCCGAGCATGGCCACGATCTCGCCGCGCCGCTGGAGCGCGGTCACGATCGCGAGCTTGTCGGCCGGGCTCACGCGGCTGAAGGCGACCACGCGTTGCACGCGCGACGCGAGCTCCCGCTCGGAGAGCGTCGCCAGCTCGCGTCCGTCGAGCACCTCGTGCGCCGTACCGTCGGCCTGGGCCTCCATGCCCAGCTCGCGGGCGATCGCTTCCGCCGTCCGCCGCTGGTCGCCGGTGATCATCACGATGCGTATGCCGGCCTCGCGCGCGCGGGCGATGGTCTCGCGCACGCCGGGGGCTGGCGGATCCATGATCCCGCCGAAGGCGACGAAGGTGAGCCCGGCGAGTGCCTCGTCGCCGACGGCGTGCACCGCGCCGGTGGCGAGCGCGAGCACGCGGAGCCCTCGCGCGGCGAGCGCCTCGTTGGTGGCGAGCAGCGCCTCACGCGTGGCCGCGTCGAGCGGGCGCTCGATGAGCCCATGGTCATCGCCCGGCGCGAGCAGCCGCGTGCAGCGCGAGAGCACGCGCGCCGGAGCTCCCTTCACGTGGGCCACGACCGGTGGCGCTTCGGCGTCGCGCGTCGCGGCGCGGTGGAACGTCGCCATGAGCATGCGCTCGCTGGAGAACGGCACCTCGGCGACTTCGGGCGTCTCGGCGTCCAGCTCGGCGCGGGTGAGCCCTGCCTTGCGCGCCGCGGCCACCAGCGCGCCCTCGGTCGGGTCGCCGCGCACGAGCCACCCCGTGTCGCCGTGTTCCAGCTCGGCGCGGCTCGCGAGCACGCCGATGGTGAGCGCGAGGCGGAGCTGTGGGTCGCGCGCGGCGTCCACTATCCGTCCGCCCTCCGTGAAGCTCCCCGCCGGCTCGTAGCCGGTGCCGCAGATCGCCACCTCGCGGCCGGGGAACACGAGCGTGGTGAGCGTCATCGCGCCGGCGGTGAGCGTTCCCGTCTTGTCGGTGCAGATCACGGTGACGCTGCCGAGCGTCTCGACCGAGGGGAGTCGCCGGATGAGCGCGTGCCGCCGCGCCATGCGCCGCATCCCGACCGCGAGCGCGATCGTGGCCACCGCTGGCAGCCCCTCGGGGACGGCGGCGATGGCCAGCGCCATCCCGGCCTCCAGCATCGTCCCGAGCGGCTCGTGCTGCAGCGCGCCGATCGCGGTGACGAGCACGCCGACGCCGAGCGCGAGCCACACGAGCCGCCGCCCGAGCGCGTCGAGGCGGTGCTCGAGCGGCGTGCGCTCCTCGGGGATGCTCTCCACCAGCCGCCCGATGCGGCCCAATTCGGTGCTCATCCCCGTCGCGACGACGAGCGCCGTCGCGGTGCCGGTGGCGATGGTCGTCCCCTTGTAGAGCATGTCGGCGCGCTCGGAGAGAGTCGCTTCTTCCGCGACCGCGTCGGCGCGCTTCGTCGCCGGCACCGACTCGCCGGTGAGCGGTGCCTCGACCGCGCGCAGCTCCGTCGCGCGGAGCACGCGCGCATCCGCCGGCACCGACTGCCCCGCCTCGAGCGCGATGACGTCGCCCGGCACGAGCTCACGCGCGTCGATCTCGCGCCGCCGACCGGCGCGGACGACGGTGGCGCGCGGCACCTCGAGGTGGAGCAACGCCTCCATCGCGCGCCGGGCACGCATCTCGGTCGCGAAGCCCACGAGCGTGTCGAGCGCGAGAACGGCGCCGATCGCCGCCGCCTCGAGGAGGTCGCCCATGACGAGCGACACCGCCATCGCCGCCGCGAGGAGGAGGACGACCACGCTCCGCAGCTGACCGACGAGGATCGACCACGCGGATGCTGGCTTCGCCGCCTCGAGCGCGTTCGGTCCATACGTCGCGAGCCGCCGCGCGGCCTCGGCGTCGTCGAGCCCCACGGCGGTGCTGCCGAGCGCCGCGAGCGCCTCGGTGGGAGAGAGTGCGTGCGGGCTCGTCTCCGCGAGCGGTTGCACGATCCTCATCCCGGCATTGGGCGCTACGCCCGCCGCGTGGACGGCTCTTCCGTGATGACGACCGTCCCGCGGCTCTCCGGCGCCGCGGACGCCGGCGCGCGCGCCGCGCTCCCTGATTCGCCGGGCATCGTCCCCGGTGCGCGGCCGGCGCGCCAGACGTGGCGCCGCGACTCGCGCTCGACGCGCACGAGCTCGAGGAAATACAGAATGGCGAGTGGCCCGAGTAGCACGCCGAAGAGCCCGAAGATGCGGGCGCCGGCGAACGCGCCGACGAGGGTGATCATCGGATGCACTCCCGACACGCGGCGGTACACCGACAGCCGGGCGACGTTGTCGATGTTCGACGCGACCACGGCGCCAATGAGCGCGAGCGTGATCGCGGCCCCGATGCGATGCTCCATGAGGAGCACCACCACACCCGGGACCCAGACGAGCGCGCTCCCGAAGAGTGGAAAGACGGAGGCCAACGCGGTGACCGCGGCCCAGAGTGCCGCGCCCGGCAGCCCCACCAGCCAGAACGCGAGCCCGACCACAGTCCCCTGGAGCACCGCCGTGAGCCCGATGCCGAGCAGCATCGCTTCGGTGACTTCGACGAAGCGCCGCCGGAGCCGCTCCGCCGTGACCGCGGAGAGGGGGAGGTATGGCACGACCGCGCGCCAGCCCGCCGAGCCCGACGCGAGCAGGTAGTAGAGTCCGGTGAGCGCGATCGCGAGATTGATCACCGCGCGCGCGGCACCGCCGATGACGTGCAGCGCCTGTCCGGAGATCCAGGTCACGAGCGCGTCGCCCGTCCGGATGAGCTCCCGTCCAACCATCACGTCATCGATGCGGAGCGCCGCCACGCGCGCGGGCAGGGCTCCGTGCGTGAGCGAGGAGAGCACGCGCGGTGCCTCCGCCGCGGCGGCGAGCGTGAGCACCACCACCGGGACGAGCACGAGCGCGATGGTGCCGAGCAGGACGACGATGGTGGAGGCGCCGTCGCCGATGCGCTCGCGGAGCCGCCGGTGGGCGGGCGCCACCAGAACGAAGAGCACCGCCCCGCCGAGGAGGCCCGGCAGGAAGGGGAGCAGAGCGATGACGATGCCGAGCGCCAGGGCGGAGAGGACGAGGCTCAGTGCGTTCACGGCTCGGCGGCGGTGGAAGGAGCCTGCGGGCCGATGCGATGGCGGATGCTACGCCAGCGGGCCCGTCCTCACTGTAGGCGCAGCGGCATCGCCGGTCTGTCCTCGGCAGGCCACCCGGGCGTGCGGGTTCCCCCGACCACCGAGCCCCCGTCGGTCAGCGTCGCAAGGTGACGAGGACGGCGCATGCGCGCAGCGCCGTCACGCCGCGTTCCGCGAACTCCGGGACTTTCGACAGCACATCGTCACGGCTCAGCAGGCGGACATCGGCGCGGGAGCCGTACAGCCGCTCGACTTCGGCCAGCGGCACGGAGAACGGCGGCCCCTGCATCTGCTCCTGTGGGTACTCCACCGTCAACAGGAGCATCCGGGTGCCGGATGGTAGGATCCGGGCCATGTGCGCCGCGTATCGCTCCCGCATCGCGGGCGGCATGGCGATGAGCGCTGCCCGGTCGTAGACCGCCTCGAACCCCGCGAGGTCGTCCGCCGTCAGATCGAAGAAATCGCCACGGAAGATGCGGATGCCGTCGGATTCCGCGACGTCGAACTTTCCCTGTCGACGCCGCTGCGGGGCGAGGCCGTTCTCGGTGAAGAAGGCCGCGACCGCGACCGGGCTGAGCTCCACGCCGAGCACCGGGTGGCCCTGCGCATGCAGCCAGATCATGTCCGTGCTCTTCCCGCAGAGCGGCACGAAGACGCCCTTGTCCCGCGCCAGCCCGAGCTCGGGCCAGAAGCGGAGCAGATGCGTGTTGATGCTTCGCTGGTGAAATCCGATCTCCTGTCGTTCCCAGCGCTCGAGCCAGAATCTCTCTTCCACTGTTGTCCCATCCTCGGTCGTATGAGTGCACGGTGCGCGTGATCGGCCCGTCGCGCTCAATGATGCGCCGCGTGCGCGCGCCGCGCGACGCATCGGCCACACACCCTCATCCCGACTGGATTCCATGGCACTCGAACAGTTCCGACTCGATGATCGCGTCGCGCTGGTCACCGGCGCCGGGCGCGGCATCGGTGCCGCGATCGCCCTCGCGCTCGCTGGCGCGGGCGCCGACGTGGTCCTGAGCGCCCGCACGGCCGCCGACCTCGAGGAGGTGGCACGCCGCATCGGAGCGCTGGGCCGGCGTGCCCTCGTCGTTCCCGCCGACCTCTCGGAGGGCGCCGCCGTCGAGGCGCTCCCCGGGCGCGCGACGGCGGCCTTCGGGCGGCTCGACATCGTGGTGAACAACGTCGGCGGCGCGGCGCCGGCGCCGTTCACGGAGACCACGGTCGAGGCGCTCGAGCGCGCCGTCCGCTTCAACGTCGGCACCGCCCACCGGCTCACGCTCTCGGCGCTCCCGCACCTGCGCGCCGCCGCCGACGCGGCGGGCCCCGACGGGCTCGCGGCCGGTCGCGGCCCGTCCGTCGTGAGCATCGCCTCGGTCTACGGCCACCGCGCGGGGCGCGGGATGGTGGCGTACGGCACGGCGAAGGCCGCGCTGCTGCACTGGACGCGCATGGCCGCGGCGGACCTCGCGCCACGCATCCGCGTGAACGCGATCGCCGCTGGCTCCATCGCGAGCAGTGCGCTCGCGCCCGTGCTCGCCGATCCGGAGGCGATGCGGCGCCTCACGGACGCCTCCGCGCTTCGCCGCCTAGGCCGCCCGGAGGAGGTGGCGAGCGCGGTGCTCTTCCTCGTGTCCCCAGCGGGTGCGTACGCCACCGGCTCGGTCCTCGACCTCGACGGCGGGCCCGGCCGCACGAACGTGAACCTGGACTTTCCGGACCTGTGAGCGCGGCGCGGACGCCGGCGCACGGCGCGCCGGAGCAGACGCCGTAGGGGTGATGCGGCACCGGACGTGCGCCCTCCACGTCGCCGCGCACGACGCGAAGCGGAGTCGGGACACGGCGGTGACCGAGCGCGCTCGACGGAGCATGCACTACCACACGAGACGGAGCAGGACCATGGACATCAAGCGCGCGGGCTCGCAGCCGTCGACGAAAGGCAATCCCGAGTGGTTCACCGGGACGGTCCGCATCGATCCGCTGGCCCAGGCGCCCGCGCCGGCGCGCGTCGGCGCGGGCAGGGTGACGTTCGAGCCCGGCGCCCGTACGGCGTGGCACACGCACCCGCTCGGGCAGACGCTGATCGTGACCGACGGATGGGGCCGCGTGCAGCGCGAGGGCGGACCCATCGAGGAGATCCGGCCGGGCGACATCGTCTGGATTCCCCCGGGGGAGAAGCACTGGCACGGCGCCTCGCCGACCACGGCGATGACGCACATCGCCATCCAGGAATCGCTCGACGGCAAGGCGGTCGACTGGCTGGAGCACGTCACGGATGCGCAGTACGGGGGCGAGTCCCGTTCGCGTTGATGCGTGCCGGAATCCGGCACGCCACGAGGAGATGAATCATGAAGGGAGCTGTTCTCTACGGAACGCGCGACATTCGCTACGTCGAGCGCGAGGACCCGACGATCGACGAGCCGACGGACGCGATCATCCGGATATCCGCCAACTGCGTGTGCGGGTCCGACCTCTGGCCCTACCGTGGCATCGACGCGCCAGCCGAGCCGACTCCGATGGGCCACGAGTACTGCGGCATCGTCGAGGAGGTCGGCGGCGCCGTCCAGGGGATCCGGCGCGGTGAGTTCGTCATCGGCTCGTTCTTCGCCTCCGACAACACCTGCCCCATCTGCCGGGCAGGGTACCAGAGCCGGTGTGTGCACGCCTTCCCCATGGGCAGGGAAGGCGCGCAGGCGCCCTACCTGCGCGTCCCGCTCGCGGACGGCACGCTGGTCGCCACACCGGATCTCCCGTCCGACGACCTGATCCCGAGTCTGCTCGCAGCTTCGGACGTCCTGGGCACCGGCTGGTTCGCCGCCGATGCGGCGTGCGTGAAGCCGGGGTCGACTGTCGCCGTCGTCGGCGATGGCGCGGTCGGACTTCTCGGCGTGCTCGCCGCGAGGCAGCTGGGCGCCGAGCGCATCGTCCTCATGAGCCGCAACGAGGACCGGCAGAAGCTCGGCCTCGAGTTCGGCGCGACCGACATCGTGACCGAGCGCGGCGACGAAGGGGTGGCGCGCATCAGGGACATGACCGGCGGCCTCGGCGCGCACTCGGCGATCGAGGCGGTCGGCACGCAGGAGTCGATGATGCAGGCGATCCGCTCCACTCGCGCGGGAGGGCACATCGGATTCGTCGGCGTCTCGCACGGCGTGGAGCTGCCTGGCGAGGAGCTGTTCTACGCCGCGGTCCACCTGATGGGCGGCCCCGCCCCGGTGCGCCGCTACCTGCCCGAGCTGATCGACCTGATCTGGAACGGCACGATCGATCCCGGCAAGGTGTTCGATCTGACGCTCCCGCTCGATCAGGTGGCGGAGGGCTATCGCGCGATGGACGAGCGCCGAGCGATCAAGACGCTGCTGATGCCGTGAGCCATGTCGCCGGCGGCAGCCTACCAGGCGATCTCCTTCCTGTCGTGAAAGAAGCGGCCCGAGGGGCCGCCTCCCGGCAGCGTCGCGCACCAGACGATCGTGTCGGCGCCCTGCGCGACCGACCGCGGCGCCGCGGGGCCGCCCATGTCGGTGCGCACCCATCCGGGATCGACCGCATTGACGAGTACATCGCGGCCACGCGCCGCTGACGCCAGCAGGCGAGTGAGCGCGTTCAGCGCCGCTTTCGAGAGGGAATACGGCGGAGCGTAGTCGCTCATCGAGGAGATCTGCCCGGCGCCGGACGACACGTTGACCACCCGGCCGTGACCCCGCGCGATCATCCCCGGCATGAGCGCTTGCGCCAGCCGCAGCGCGCCGTAGACGTTCGTCTCCATGCTGTCACGAAAGTGCTGCACGTCCACCTCGAGCACGTCGCCGCTCTCGTCGAGCAGGAGGCCCGCGTTGTTGACGAGGACGTCGGCGCCGCCGAGCGCGCGCTCCACATGGTCGACGAGAGCGCGCACGCTCTCGTCATCGGTCACGTCCAGCGGGTGCGGCTCCACGGCGAGTCCGCGCGCCGCGAGCGAGCGTGCCGCCGCCTCGCCCGCGGCCGCGCTCCGGCTGCCGAGCACGACGTGCCGACCGGATGCGGCGAGCTGCCTGCAGACCTCCAGGCCGATGCCGCGGTTCGCGCCGGTGACGATGGCCACGCGCCGCCCTGTCGTGACGCTCACTGCCGACCCCCGTGCCGTCTCGCAATGGGTGCCGAGACGAGCTCGGGGAGCTCGACGTGCAGATGGCGTGGCGCCAGCGCTCGGAGGAAGTCTGCCGCATCGAAGCGCTCTCCCAGTGCGAACGCGCCGCCGCCGTGGTGGTCGCGAGTGCACGCCACCCGCGTCGCCGCCTCCACGACGATCGGCGCGCTCACGGCGTAGATGTCGCGTCCGGCGGCCGCGGCCCGACGCACGGCGCCGTCGCGGTGCACCACGACTTCCATCCTGAATTGCTGCGCCGAACGCCCCGTCTCGGGGTCGACTCGTGGGGGCGGGGTCTCGGGATTCCGGACGTCGTCCAGCGAAGACTTCGTGAGGAACGTGTGGACCTCCGTGGCCCGCAGGTGGCGCGCGATGGTGATCATCTCGCTGAAGGGGAGCTCCACCATGGGCTCGTCGCCGAAGGGTGCGTCGAACTTCCAGGTGCGAGATCGTGCAGGCTGCACGAGTGGCGCGAGGACGCCGCCGGCGACGTTCACTCTCGCGGCGGTGTTGCGCTTGCCCGTCAGGCGCGTGCCCGCGGTGGGATGCCAGTGGTCGAGGGCGATGCCGATGTCGATCAGATCGGCCGTCGTCCAATCGCCGATCGCGGCAGTCGCCAGCAGGTCCGCCAGCCCACCATAGAAGGCGGCTGCCGGCAACACGGCCACGCCTCGTTTCCGCGCGGCATCGCCGAACGACTCGAAGCAGCCGGCGGCCACCTCCTGTTCCGCGGTGACGTCCAGGTAGTGCGCTCCCGCATCGATCGCCGTCTCGCACACGGGGGCCGCGGTGTCCAGAAAGGGACCGGCGCAGTTGATGACGGCGCTCGCGCCGGCGAACGCAGCGGCCAGCGCCGCGCGGTCGTCGACGGAGGCCGTTCGGACATCCGCCGCGCCGATGGCGTCGGCGAGCGCGCGCAACCTGCGCGGATCGCGCCCACCGAGCGCGAGCGGCAGCCCGCGGCGTGAGAGCTCGGCGCAGACGAACCGCCCGGTGTGGCCGGTGGCGCCGTACACGACGATCGGTGCGCCCCGGCGCTCGCCGGGCGAGGAAGACGCGGAAGGCATCGGGCTCCCGTGATTGAACAGACAGGTCTGTATCGTTATACTACAGACCTGTCCGTACACCGTCAACCCGCTCGTCTCATGACCAGCTCCTCCTCGTCCTCGCCACATCGTCACCGCTCGGCCGCTTCCGCCGATGCTGGAGACCTGCGCGACCGCGTCCTCCGATGCGCGAGCGATCTGTTCTATCGCGAAGGGGTGCGCGCGGTCGGCGTCGATCTCATCGTCGAGCGGACGGAGGTGGCGAAGACCACGCTGTACCGCTACTTCCCGAGCAAGGACGCGCTGGTGGCGGCGTTCCTCCAGCAGGAAGACGCCCACTTCTGGTCGTGCTGGGACGCGGCGTCGGCGCGCGCCCACGGAGATCCGCGCCGGGAGCTGCGGGAGCAGCTGCGATGGATCGCGGAGCGGCTCGGCAGGGACGACTACCGCGGGTGCCCCCAGTTGAACGTGTCGGCGGAGTTCTCCGACCCCCAGCATCCGGCCCGACAGGTCGCCAGAACGCACAAGCAGGAGATGGTGCGCCGCCTCTGCGCCCTCGCCGAGCGGCTCCGCGCGAAGCGCCCCGACGTACTGGGTGTGCAGCTGTCGCTCCTGATCAACGGGGCATTCGTCAGCAGCTCCATCGTCCCGTCGAAGGACGCGTTCGGGCTGCTCCGCGATGCCGCCGACGCGCTCCTGGCTGCCCACGGCGTGCGCGTTCCGCGCGGCAGGTGATCCACCGAGCCGCGCCGAACGGCTGGGCGTGGATGCCGCGAATCCTCGCCGCCGTGTGAGAGCGGGCGGGCACGGGGGAGCGTGCCATCCTGCTCGACTACCGGGTCGTCTGCGCCCGTAGCAGCTCGTTCTGCTCCTGCAGCATGGCGATGATCTGGTCGTTCTGGTCGCGCAGCCGCGGCAGAACTGACATGACCAACTTCGGGGGCGCGTCCTCGGGAAGGCTCGCCATCATCCGCTCCATTCTCCGGAGCATCCGGCGGCGCATCGCGGCGGCGAGGCGATGCCGGCGTACCGGTGACAGCCAGGTGATCGCGACTGCTCCTCCGATCACGGCGACGGCAAGAGCGGTGGATCTCCTCATACGTCCTCCTGCCCGGCACTGCTTCGACCTTCCGGCGAGCCGCGGGGCCGGGCCCACTCGTGTGCGCGGCTCCCATCTGTACGACGTGCATCACCGCGTGGAGACTTCCGCGCCGGGATGACCGGGCGGATGGCCATGACACCATAGTGACTGCTCGGCCGACGGACATTCTATCGGGGCAACGCTGACGGACAATCGCGGGGCAACGCTGACGGACGGTCGGCCAGCCGGCCCCCATCGTCATCTCGAGGCGACGACTCCGCCGCTGCTCCGCGCGGAGCGATCACGGCGGAGCCCGGCGGCCCGACGGTCGAAGCCGTTCGGTGACGTTCCACAGGAGGGGACCATGCTCACGCACACCTCGCACATGGCACCCGCTGCCGAGGGCCCGGACCAGCGGAAGGTCTCTCTGGACAAGCGCCTGGCGCTCCTCTTCTGGCCACTGTTGTTGATCCTGATCGGCACCATCTGGCTCTTCCCCCACGAGCGGGTGCCCGACGGCACGTTGCTGATGGGGATCGGCGTGATCCTGTTGTCGCTGAACGCCGTGCGACTCCTGAACGGCATTCCGGTGCGGGTGCTGCCCTCCGTGCTGGGCGCCCTCGCCCTCGCCGCTGGGCTGGCCGAGTACGCCGGCGCGGAGCTGCCGCTCATCCCGCTGACGCTGATCGCCATTGGCGCGAGCATCGTCTTCGAGCTGATGCACGCTCGCCGGACGTGACCGGCACTCGGCCGCGTGCTCGCGCACCGCTCGCTCCACCGTCACTGGCGCCGCTCCGGCTCTCGAGCCGAGGGCGAACCAGGTTCATCGGCCCCCGCCCAGTCGCTCCAGCTCCAGCGAGGCGAGCGTGTCGCGATCGGCCACGCCGTTGATCGTGGTGATCCTCCCACCGTCGAAGGTGAGCTCGAGCACGAACACCATTCGCCCCTCGATCGGCACCAGGATACCGAGCTCGCCATCGATGAGGCCCGCCACCGCCGCCTGCGCCCTTCCGTTGAAGAGCCCGGCCACCGCGACGGCACCATGCACTTCGGCCGGTCCGCCCAGGCGGACCGCCTCGGCGTCGCTCCGCAGGACGACGTCGGGGTCGAGCACTGCCAGCAGCCCCTCGAAGTCCCCGGACCTGGAGGCGGCAATGAACGCCTCGACGACTTCCCGCTTCCGGCGTTGATCGACATCGGAGGCCGAAGCGCCCTGCACGCGCCGCCGCGCCCGACTGGCCAGCTGTCGCGTGGCGACGGACGTACGACCGACGATCGGGGCGATCTCGTCGAACGAGACGTCGAACATGTCGTGGAGCACGAACGCCACGCGCTCCGCGGGGCTCAGCTTCTCCAGCACGATCAGCAACGCCAACCCCACCGAGTCCGCCAGCTCGACGTCCTCGTCGGGACTTCGCTCGTGCCACCGCCGCTCGCTCGGCTCCAGCTCGTGACCGTCCAGCGTCTCCTCCGGCCGCGCAGTGCGCGCGCGCAGCCTGTCGAGGCAGATCCGCGCCACGATGGTCGTCATCCAGCCACCGAGATTGTCGACGCCATCGGCGCTCGCCCGGCTCATGCGGAGCCACGTCTCCTGCACGGCGTCGTCCGCCTCCTCGGCCGACCCGAGCATGCGGTAGGCGACTCCGCGCAGGTGCGCTCGGTAGGCCTCGAATCGACGGGCCAACAGTTCTCGTTCGTCCATCGGTCACACCCTCCAAACGGGTTCCGTCGTCGCATTGACGAAACCCCTTCACTCGAGGTGACCGCGGGGGCACCTCGAAGTCAACCCGCCCGAGGCGAGTACGCGAATCGCACGATCCGGTCGGGCAGCCATGCAGAGGCGCCTGCCCCTGCATGGCTGATCCGGCGAACCGGCTACCAGTCGCCGGCGGGCTGCCGGGTGCTGACGTTCACGTGATTGAACAGGTTCACGAGCGCCACGTGGAGCACGAGGGCGGAGAGCGCCTTCTCGTCGAAGTGGCCGGCGACGCGAGCCCAGGTCTCGTCAGGCACGGGGTCGGGGCTGTCGGCCATCCGGGTGATCTCCTCCGTGAGCTCCAGCGCGGCTCGCTCGGCTTCCGTGAACCGTGAGGAGTGCCGCCAGGCCGCGACCATGAGCAACCGGTCATCCAGCTCCTCGCCGGTCTTGTGCGCATGGCCGATCGTGCCCTCGATGCACGTGCTACACCCGTTGATCTGACTGGCACGCATGTGCGTGAGCTCGAGGATGCTCGCGGGCAGGCCACCTTCGCGCACTGCCGCGAGCAGCTTCTGAATGCCTTCCACCACGTTGCGGCTCACGGCCGGATTGCGTACCCGTGGCTCGAACACCACCGGCGCCCCGGCCGCCGCGGTCTGTGCTGACCCGGTCATCATTGCTCCTTTGTCGTATCGAGTGAACTAGCTTCCTCGATGCGATGACGGAGCCCGATGCGAGAGTGTGACCGAGAGCGTGACCTAATGTACTTCAGAGGACAGGAAGCGGATGGACCGATACGTATTGCATTTCGAGGAGATCGACCGGACGCAGGTGGCGGTAGTCGGCGGCAAGGGCGCGCACCTGGGGGAGCTCACGCGGATCGAGGGGATCCGCGTGCCCGCCGGCTTCTGCGTGACCACGGACGCCTTCCGGCGGATCGTCGCGGAAGCGCCGTCGATCGTCGATCGCGTCGATCGGCTGTCGCGCCTCGAGCCTGACGACCGGGAAGCGATCCGCGCGCTCAGCGCGGAGATCCGGCAGACCCTCGAGGAGGTCGCCATCCCCGACGATATCGCGGCGGCGATCACCCGTTCACTCGCCCGGCTCGGCGAGCACGCCGCCGTCGCCGTCCGATCCAGTGCGACGGCGGAGGACCTGCCGACCGCCTCCTTCGCCGGCCAGCAGGACAGCTACCTGAACGTCGTGGGGCCGGCGGCGATCCTCCGGCACGTCGGCCGGTGCTGGGCCTCGCTCTTCACCGAGCGCGCCGCGACCTACCGCCTGCGGAACGGCATCGACCACGGGAAAGTCCACATGGCCGTGGTCGTTCAGCGGATGGTCGTTCCGCGGTCATCCGGCATCCTGTTCACGGCGGACCCGGTCACGGGCAACCGGAAGGTCGCCTCCGTGGAGGCCAGCTTCGGCCTCGGCGAGGCGCTCGTCTCCGGACTGGTGAACGCGGACGTCTACAAGGTGCGCGACGGCGTGGTCGTCGTGAGGACGATCGGCGCCAAGCAGCTCGCCATCCACGCCTCGCCGGCAGGCGGCACGCGGGAGCAGGCGATCGAGCCGGAGCGGCGGGAGCAGCCGGCGCTCACGGATGCCCCGGTCGTGCGGCTCGCGAAGTTGGGCCGGCGGATCGAAGCGCACTTCGGCCGCCCCCAGGACATCGAATGGTGCCTGGCCGACGACGAGTTCCACATCGTGCAGAGCCGGCCGATCACCACGCTGTTCCCCATCCCCGAGGCCGGCGACGGGGAGAACCACGTCTACGTCTCCGTCGGTCATGGGCAGATGATGACGGACGCGATGAAGCCCCTGGGGCTCTCGTTCTGGCAGATGACGACTCCGCGGCCCATGGCCGTGGCCGGTGGGCGGCTGTTCGTCGACGTCACTCAGGCCCTGGCTTCTCCGGCGACCCGCGCGGGCCTTCTGCAGGTCATGGGGAGAGGAGATCCGCTGATCAGGGATGCGCTGGAGACCATCCTCGACCGGGGCGGCTTCATTCGGCCGCTCCCGGGCGAGCCTCCCGCCGCGATGCCGCCGGGGGCCGGCGCGCCCTCACCGATCGAGACCGATCCGGCCATCGTCTCGGATCTGATCGAGCGCACGCGGGCCTCGATCTCCGCCTCGAGGCGCGAGATCCGGACGAAATCCGGATCGGAGCTGCTCGACTTCATCCTGGCGGACATGCAGGAGCTGAGGCGGATCCTGTTCGATCCGCGGAGCCATCAGGCGATCATGGCGGGGATGGAGGCCACCTGGTGGCTCAACGACCAGCTTCGGGCCTGGCTGGGCGAGAAGAACGCGGCCGACACGCTCACGCAGTCCGTGCCCGACAACGTGACATCGGAGATGGGGCTGGCGCTCCTGGACGTCGCCGACGCGATCCGTCCGCATCCCGAGGTGGTGGCGTTTCTGGAGCACGTCGAGGACGAGCGCTTCCTGGAGGAGTTGCCCGAGCTTCCAGGTGGGCGGGAGGCGAGAGACGCCATCCAGCACTGGCTCGACAGCTACGGCATGCGCTGCGCCGGCGAGATCGACATCACGCGGCCGCGTTGGAGCGAGCGTCCCACCACGCTCGTGCCGATTCTTCTCGACCACGTCAGGAACTTCGAGCCTGGTGCCGGCAAGCGGCGCTTCGAGCAAGGGCGCGAGGAGGCGGCGAGGAAGGAGCAGGAGTTGCTGGCGCGCCTGCGGGCGTTGCCTGACGATGGAGAGCGGAAGGCGGAGGAGGCCAGGAGGATGATCGACCGCGTCCGTACCTTCAGCGGGTATCGGGAGTATCCGAAGTACGGCATGGTGAGCCGCTACTTCATCTACAAGCAGGCCTTGCTCGAGGAAGCCGAGCGCCTCGTGCGGGCGGACGTGCTTCGTGAGAGGGAAGACATCTTCCATCTCACCTTCCAGGAGCTCCAAGAAATAGTGCGCACGCGGCACGTGGACCACGAGCTCGTCAGGCAGCGCCGGGACGCATTCGAGTCGTATCGGGCGCTCACGCCCCCGCGGGTGCTCACCTCGGAGGGGGAAGCCGTCGCCGGCTCGTATCGACGCGACGACTTGCCGGCCGGCGCGCTGGCCGGCTTGGCGGTGTCCTCCGGGATCGTCGAGGGGCGGGCGCGCGTCATCCTGGACATGGCGGATGCCGACATCGAGCCTGGAGACATCCTCGTCACCGCCTACACCGACCCCAGTTGGACGCCGCTCTTCGTCTCGATCGGCGGCCTGGTGACCGAGGTCGGGGGGCTCATGACCCACGGCGCGGTGATTGCGCGGGAGTACGGCCTGCCGGCCGTCGTGGGGGTGGAGCGCGCGACCCGGTCGATCCGCGACGGGCAGCGGATCCGCGTGCATGGCAGCGAGGGATACGTCGAGATCCTATGAGCCCACATCTCGTCAGGGTCGGCACCGTGGTGCTGGTGCTCGATCTGTGCGGCACGTTCGTCTTCGCGTTGAGCGGAGCGCTGGCCGGCATCAAGCACCGGCTCGATCTCTTCGGGGTGCTCGTGCTGTCCTTCGCGGCCGCCAACTCCGGCGGCATCACGCGCGACCTCCTGATCGGCGCCGTCCCGCCGCCGGGGATCGCCGACTGGCGATACATCGCCGTTCCCATCGTGGCCGGCCTCGCCGCGTTCCGTTGGGGAGCGATCGTCGATCGCTGGCGCGAGTCCGTGGAGGTCCTCGATGCCGGTGGGCTGGCGCTCTTCGCGGTGTCCGGCGCGCAGAAGGCGCTCGCCTTTCACCTCGGCCCCGTCACGGCGGTGGTGCTCGGCATGCTGACCGGGATCGGCGGCGGCATCGTGCGCGACGTGCTGGCGGGTGAGGTGCCCGAGGTGCTGCGCGGTGACGTCTATGCGGTCGCCGCCCTGGCCGGCGCGTCGGTGGTCGTCCTCGGGCGCATGATGCAGCTCCCCTCGTCCGCGGTCACGATCGCCGGCGCGCTCCTCTGCTTCGGGATCCGGCTCATGGCGATCCGGCGCGGCTGGCAACTGCCCGTCGCGGGGCGGCCCGAGCGGTCGGGTGGGGAGTCATCTCCGCCGGTCGACTCGACGCACGACGGCACTCGGAGGAAGTAGGGCAGATCGCGTCGTAGGGGAGGGGGCGAGGCCGCTCACGAGCGGTGCCATCTCGATTGTCCGTGCAGCGCCAGGTTAGGGCGCTGCCGGTGTGGGCGCAAACGCCTTCCAGTCGTCGGCAACCAGCTCTCCGCGCACGAACTCGAGCTCCGGGAGGCGCATTCGAAACGCGTACCAGCCGTCCATCTCCCACACCTTGCCCGTCAGCTCATCCGTCGTGGTGCGATCGAAGATGATGCCGTCCAGCGCGACCCGGTGTGGCGGCGTCACCGCATCGTGGTCGTACCAGGCGCGGTCGCGCCGCCACGCCGAGCGGTCGTACGTGCGGTCGGCGGCCCAGATCTTGGTGTCGTTCGCCACCAGCACGAAGTCCCGATCCGGAGCCGCAATCGCCGTTCTCGCGTCATACCACGGCGTGTGGCGGAGCAACGCGCCCGAGATCGCGTCCACGACGTATCCCTGGCCACCAGCGATGACGAGCACCGTGCGACCGCCGTCGTCCGCGAACGGCACGGCGGCGTCGAAAGCTGACCACTCCGAGCCGCCGAAGACGCCGACCCACGCCTCGCCCTCGTCGTCCTCGAACCGCACCCACGCGTTCGCGCGCGCGGAGACGTCGAAGTGGCGCTCCGCGATGGTGCCGGAGATCGGGACGGTGCGCAGCAGTTCGACGAGCATGGCGTAGCGAGAGTGGCGGGTAGGCTGTCGGGTCGTGGTAACCTGCTCGCCGGTGATGCCGCTCGCCAGTCGTCCCTATGTGACGGCGCCTCGTCAGTCCTGGGACGCGCCACTCATGGGCGCGAGTGCTCACGCCGCGTGCTCGCGCACGAGCGCGCCCGCGCCTGCCCACAAGGCTTGGCAGTATCCGGAGCCATAGCTGCTGAGACCGCTATAAGCGAACCATAGACCGGTAAGCCGCTGTAAGGCTCTTCCAGTCGGAGGCGCCGAGTGGCGCTTTCGAGGCTCCTGTGGAGGTGGTAAGATGGCTATAGATTGGTAAGACAGTATAAGATTCATCCAAACAGGCGCCCCTCATGAACCCTGTGAAAAACCCGTTCACGCCCGGTGCGGGGGCACCGCCGCCCGAGCTTGCCGGCCGAGATGAAATCATTCAGGCCGCGAACATCACGTTGGCGCGCGTTCGGGCGGGCCGGTCCGAGAAGAGTCAGATGCTCTTGGGGCTTCGGGGCGTCGGCAAGACGGTGCTGCTGAACCGCATCGCCAGGAACGCTCGGGAGATGGGGTACCTGGAGCTCCGCCTGGAGGCCCCGGAGGGGCAACGCCTGGCGGCGTACCTGGCGCCCGCACTCAAGGGGGTCCTGGTCCGCCTCGACAAGGTCGAACGCGCGAAGACGTACGCGGCCAGGGCGGTGGGTGCGCTGCGGGGGTTCGCGAGCGCCTTCAAGGTTTCCGTCGGCGAGTTCGAGTTCGGAGTCACCGAGCCGAGAACCGCGGACAGCGGAAATCTCGAGGTCGACCTGCCGGAGTTGTTGGTAGCGACCAGCGAGGCGGCCAGGGCCGCTGGGACGAGCATCGCACTCTTCCTGGACGAGGTGCAGTACCTCGACGAGAAGGACCTGCGGGGACTCATCGTCGCTCTGCACCGAGTCGCCCAGGAGGGCCTTCCGCTCGTGCTCTTCGGGGCAGGCCTCCCACAGGTCGCCGCGCTCGCCGGCGAGGCGAAGTCGTACGCGGAGCGCCTCTTCGCCTATCCCGAAGTGGGCGCTCTTACTCCCGAGGCTGCCCGCAGCGCGGTCGGCGAGCCGATCAGGAACCAGAGCTGCGAGATCGAGCCCGCGGCGCTCGAGAGGATCGTCGATGTCACGAAGGGCTATCCGTACTTTCTCCAGGAGTGGGGGAAGCATACGTGGAACGCCGCCGCGCAGTCGCCGATCACGGCTGCCGACGTCGAGATGGCGAGCCGGAGCGCCACCGAGGCGCTCGACAAGAACTTCTTCCGCGTGCGCTTCGACCGGCTGACTTCTCGTGAGCAGGACTATCTTCGCGCGATGGCCGAACTCGGGCCCGGATCCCACTCATCGGGTGCCATCGCCGAGGCGTTGGGAACGATCTCCGAGAACGTGGGGCCGCTACGGGCGGGGCTGATCAGGAAAGGGATGATCTACAGCCCGAAGCACGGCGAGACGGCCTTCACTGTCCCAATGTTCGACGAGTTCATGCGTCGAACGATCCCGGCCTGGCGCATGCCGGCGACGACCGCACAGCGACCATCTCGGAAGAAGCGGAATCCGAGGTAGGGCGCTGCGGAAAGCGGCAGCGCACGGCGGGCGGGGGATCGATGCGTCATGCCGAGGACCGTGGCGGGGCAACCAGAGGCCGCAGCCGCGCCAGTGCCCACTCGACATGCTCGCGCACGAGCGGCTCGTCGTCGAGCGCGCGAGTGAGGACATCGGCGTCGTCCGATGAGCCGACGTTCCCCAGCACCACGGCCGCGTTGCGCTTCAGGCCGCGGAGCTTCGCCCGCTTCATCGGCGAGCGCCGGAACGCGGCAGAGAACTCCTCCTGCGACATCGCGAGCAGATCACGCGCGAGCGTGCGCGCATCCTTCCCCGCCACCGCCTCCCGCGCCGCGAACGCCGGCTCCTCCAGCTCCCGCGCGAAGCTCACGTTCCACGGGCACACCTCCTGACAGATGTCGCACCCGTAGATGAGCTCCCCCACCAGCGGCCGCAGCCCCTCCGGAATCTCCCCCCGCTGCTCGATGGTGAGATACGAGATGCACCGCGTCGCATCCAGCACCCGCTCCTCCACGATCGCCCCGGTTGGACACGCCTCGATGCACCGCCTGCACGTCCCGCAGCGATCCGCCTCGAACGGCGCGTCGGGCACGAGCGCGAGATCCACGAGCAGCGCGCCGAGAAAGAAGAACGAGCCGAGCGAGGGGTTGATGAGGTTGGTATTCTTCCCGAACCAGCCGAGCCCCGCGCGCCGCGCGAGGTCGCGCTCGAGGATGGGGCCGGTGTCGACGTACGCCTTGCCGGTGACGTCGCGGCCGAGCTGCCCCTCGATCCACCGGTGCAGCTCGCGGAGCCGCTCCACCATGAGGTCGTGGTAGTCGTCGCCGCGCGCATAGCGGGCCACGGGGCCGGACGGCTCGCGGCCGCCGTAGTCGAGCGCGACGACGATGGCGCACGTCGTGCCCGGGAAGGGAAGGCGCGTATCGCGGCGCTTGTCGGCCCAGCGCGGCAGGTAGTGCATGTCGCCGGCGTAGCCGCGCTCGATCCACCGGTCGAACGCGTCGGCGGTCTCGGTGGGGCCGAGGTCGGTGATGCCGACGAGGTCGAAGCCGAGACCGTACGCCTGCGCCCGGATGCGCTCCTCGAGCCCGCCGGCGGACGCGAGCGGCTCGCCGGCCGCGGCGCGGCCGGCCGGCGCGTGGGTCACGGGGCGCGCACCGCCCACCGGGCGTAGCGAATCACGTCGTCCGCCGGCGGGATGGCGTCGTAGTCGCCGTACGCGGTGTACATGCGCCAGCGCACGTAGTCGCGCGCGGGGAGGGGGAGGAAGGGCGCGCGGTGCCACCAGCCGCGCCGGCGGAAGCGCCAGGCGACGCGCAGCAGGTCCGCCGCGAGCGGCGGGTGCACGATGGCCCGAAGGGCGAGGGTGGCGGAGAGACGGAGCCAGGGCATGGGTAGGTGTGGGTCCAACTCGAATTTCACAGGTGCGTGGTGCTCTCTCAACTGGGATACCAGATCGTTTCCACCACCGGCGCCGCCCTGGTGCTGGTGGGCTTCGCCGGACTGCAGCGCGGCTGGATGAGCCGCGAGGACCGCTCCTTCAATCTGCTCAATCTGGTCGGCTCGCTCCTCCTCGGCTGGGTGGCGATCGCGGATGGGCGGTGGGGGTTCATCGGGCTGGAGTTCATCTGGGCGGCGCTGTCGGTGCCGCCGTTGTTGAAGACGACGCGGGACGCGGGACGCGGGGCGCGGGACGCGCGCGAATCACGCCGGTCCTGATGCACGGACCCACTCCTACAAGAAGCTCTCCCCGTCCAATCCCTCCGGCGTCGCGAGGCCGAGCGCGGCGAGGGCGCTGGGCATGAGATCGGCGGTGCGGCGCGGGGGGCGCGAGGCGGGGCGGTTGGTAATGAGCGGGACGAGCATGTGCTCGCGGTGGAGCGCGCCGTGGGTGCTCACGTGCGGGATCGGCTCGTAGCGCGCGCGGAAGTCCCAGTCGCGCGCGGCGGAGAGGATGATCTCCCCCGCGCGCGCGGAGCCCGCGAGGTGCGCGATCTGGACGACGGCGTCGGGGTAGTCGCTCTCCATCGTCACGTGGTGCGCGTCGCGCGCATCGAGCGGCGGGTGCTCGCCGATCCCCAGCGGATCGCCGTCGAGCGGACGATACGCGTAGCAGCGCCCCGCGCGCTCCACGAGCGCCGTGCCGCGCTCGCGCGAGCGCACCTCGCAGCGCGCTGGCCCGTGCGGCAGGAGCAGCAGGTCCACCGACGGCCGCTCCAGGAGCGCCGCGGCGAGCGGCTCCCAGCGCGCGCGCAGCATTGGCCACCACGGGCGCTCGCGGCGCGCGAGCTCGAGGTAGATGTGCGCCATCGCGTTCCCGCTCACCATCACGGCGGCGTCGGGGCGGCGCGCCCAGATCCAGGGATGCGCGATCACGCGATGCCCCGCGTCGCGCACCACGGTCGCGATGTCGTCGTGCGCGTGCACGGGGGAGTGCCCGTGGTCGCTCACGATCCAGAGATGCGTGCCATGCCACCGTCCGTCGCGCTCCGCCTCGGCGCGCAGCTCGGCCACGATCTCGTCCATCGCGCGCAGCGCTTCCCGCGCATCGGTGGAGTCGTGGCCCGAGGCGTGCGAGGTCTTGTCCAGCCCCAGAAGGGCGACGAGAGTGAATTCCGGGCGCCGCGAACGAAGGCGATCGAGCGCGGCGCGGGCGACGATGCGGTCGATGTCGAGCCAGCCGCGGACGTCGCCGCGCAGGTGCGTGCGCCCGATGCGCGCCACGAGACGGAGCCCGCGCCCGAGGTGCTCGCGCCGCCGCGTGCCGCGGCCGATCATGCTCATCGCGCTCAGGCGACTGCGCGCCAGCTCGAACAGGGTGGGGGCGGCGGCGTCGAGGTCGCCATCCATGTGCCGCATCTCGCTGCCGAGATAGCTGCGGCAGTGCGGGGGACGCCGGCAGCGGTCGCGCGCGCGGTCCCACCACCGGAGCCCGGGGAGGCCGACGGGGCCCGGGAAGCGTCCAGTGATGAACGGCGCGTAGGCGGGCCCGGTCACCGACGGGAACACCGTGGTGACGGGGTACATTCCCCCCTCGTCGCGCAGCCGCGCGATCGCGGGCAGCTCGCCGCGCGAGAACGCGGAGCCGAAGGCGTCGGCGCGCGCGCCGTCCGCGACGAGGATGATGACCGACATGCGATGCGAAACTCGTGAGGTGACGAAGGACGCGCCCGGCGCGACTCGCGGCACGAGGGGGCGCGGAGTAGCTTACGCGCTGCGCGCCGGGCGCGGCGCTCATTCCAGGGAAGCTAGCACATGAACCGCTCGATTCGCTGAAGATGGCGTCGAAGAACTCCAAGAACTCCAAGAACTCCAAGAACGAGAAGCGGGGGGCGCGGGGGAGGGGGAACACCGTCACCACCGCCACGGGGCGCAAGGCTGATCCCACCAAGCTGTCCAAGGCCGAGGGGGAGGCGCGCGCGGGGCTCCGCGAGCGCACCGAGGTGGGGCACCTCAAGGCGGGGCGCACGCCGCCGTCACAGATGGAGCGCGCGCGGCAGTCGGGGGCGGTGAAGCACATCGAGCACCGCCCCATCGACCAGTCGATTCGCAGCTACATCCCGCCCACGGTCACGGAGGACGAGAAGTTCCTCCGCCAGGACGGCGCCCAGGCGGACTTCACGCGCACGGATCCGTGGCGCGTGCTCCGCATCATGTCGGAGTTCATCGAGGGGTTCGACACGCTGGCCACGGTCACGAAGGGGGTGACCATCTTCGGCTCGGCGCGCGTGGGGCCGGACGATCCGCAGTACGAGGCGGCGCAGGAGACGGCGCGCCTGCTCGCCGAAGCGGGGTTCGCCATCATCACCGGCGCTGGACCGGGGATCATGGAGGCCGCGAACAAAGGGGCGCGGGTCGGCCACGGGCGCTCGATCGGGTGCAACATCGAGCTGCCGTTCGAGCAGGGCGCCAACCCGTACGTGGACACGCTCATCAACTTCCGCTACTTCTTCGTCCGGAAGACGATGTTCGTGAAGTACTCGTCGGCGTTCATCATCTTCCCCGGCGGCTTCGGCACGCTCGACGAGCTGTTCGAGGCGCTCACGCTGATCCAGACGGGGAAGATCTACCAGTTCCCGGTGATCATGTTCGGCCGCCACTACTGGGCCGGTCTCATCCGGTGGCTGCAGTCGCGCGTGCTGCTGGAGAAGAAGATCTCGCCGGGGGACATGGACCTGATGCTCCTCACCGACGATCCGCGGGAAGCGGCGAACGCGGTGATCGCCGCCTACGAAGCGCAGACGCACCCCTCGCCGAAGCGGCGGGCCAGCGATCGGCCGGAGGTCGCGAACGGGGAGTGATCGGGACCCGGGAATCGGGACTCGACGTTCCCGGTACCATCTCTGACGCACTGATTCACTGAACCACTGAGAGACGGATACATGGCAGGCACCAAGGGATCCGACGGCGGGAAGGGGAAGCAGCGGGCATCCGCGGCCGGGCCGAAGGCCGCGCAGAAGCAGGCGGCCGAGGAGCGCGAGCGCGCGGCGGTCGCGCACGCCGCGCACGAGAAGAGCCGCTTCCTGCGCGGGCAGCGCATCGACCCCCGGCGCATCGACGGCTCGGAGAGCGTGGCGCAGCTCATCGAGGGCACCTTCCTCGCCTACAACGCCGCGCGCCTCCGCGAGGCGGCTCAGCTCCTCACGGAGAAGATGCTCCAGCCCGACGTCACGATCGGGCTCACGCTCACCGGCGCGCTCACGCCGGCGGGGCTCGGGATGGCGGCGCTCATCCCGCTCATCGAGGCCGGGTTCGTGGACTGGATCATCTCCACCGGCGCGAACCTGTACCACGACACCCACTTCGGGCTCGGGCTCGCCATGCACCGCGGGAACGCGCAGGAGTCGGACGTGGTGCTGCGCGAGGAGGGCGTCGTCCGCATCTACGACATCTTCTTCGACTACGACGTGCTGCTCTCCACCGACGCGTTCTTCCGCCAGATCATGCGCGCGCCGGAGTTCCAGCGCCCGATGTCGAGCGCGGAGTTCCATCACCTGTGCGGGAAGTACGTGCGCGAGCGGGAGAACAAGCTCGGCATCGGCCAGCGCTCGCTACTCTCGGCGGCGTACTCCGCGGCGGTGCCGATCTACACGTCGTCGCCCGGCGACTCGTCGATCGGGATGAACATCGCCGCGCTCGCGCTCGAGG
>CAMLEQ010000006.1 GCA_946479015.1 uncultured Gemmatimonadota bacterium
AGGCGATCAAGATCGAGAACGGCGATGAGCTGATCGACGTCCAGATCACCACCGGCACGAGCGACATCGTGCTCGCCACCCAGCACGGGATGTCCATTCGCTTCCACGAGCAGGACGTCCGCGAGATGGGGCGCGACACGACGGGGGTGAAGGGGATCGAGCTCGGCAAGGGCGACGAGGTGAAGGGGATGGTGGTCATCAAGCGCGACGCCACCCTCCTCGTGGTCACCGAGAAGGGGATGGGCAAGTGCTCCCCGATCGACGAGTACCGCGTGCAGAAGCGCGGAGGGAAGGGGATCATCACCCTCAATCGCACGGACAAGACCGGCGACGTGGTGGCGCTCAAGGAAGTGCTCCCCGACGACGAGCTGATGCTGATCACGAAGCACGGCATCGTGATCCGCATGCCGGTGAAGGGGATCCGCGTGAGCGGCCGCAACACCCAGGGGGTGCGCCTCGTGAGCCTCGACGACGGTGACCGCGTGTGCGACGTGGCGCGCGTGGTGATCGAGGACGACGACCAGCCGGGCGTCGACACCGCCGAGGAGCCGGTGGGGGTGACGCCGGAGGAAGAAGAGTAAGGCTACTGCATGAGGAACGCACACCGCCCCGCGTCGCCTACCCGACGCGGGGCGGTGTGCATCGTGGGGGGGGTGTGTAGAGGATGGACCACCGAACAACGCGTGTGGCGTGTGGGGGACTGACGGGAAGAGGAGGGAGGTAGAGCGCGTGTAGGACCGGATGTAGAGAGAGTCCGCCTACACACGAAGCTACACGCGCCGTACCCATCTCCTCTTTCCGTCAGTTCCCCACACGCCACACGCGTTGTTCGGTGGTCTACCCCCCAGTTCCTGGAACCCCCCGAGGCCCGACGCCTTGGTCAGTTCTCACCCACCCCTCCCCGCCCACCCCACTGGCGCGAACCGCGGCGCCAGTGCAGAGTCCAGCATGTCCACGTCGACTCCCTCCGCCACCGTGTCTCCCGTCCTCGTCACCCTCGCCGACCTCCACGCCGCCGCCGCGGTGCTCAGGGGGGTGGCCGTCCGCACGCCGCTCCTCCCCGCCGATGACCTGGCCGAGGAGCTCGGGAGCGAGGGGATCTGGCTCAAGCCGGAGATGCTGCAGCGCGGAGGGGCGTTCAAGTTCCGTGGGGCGTACCTCTTCCTCTCGCGACTCGGCCCGGAGGAGCGGGCGGCCGGCGTGGTGGCGCCGTCGTCGGGGAATCACGCGCAGGCCGTCGCGCTCGCGGCGCGGCTGCTCGGCGCGCCCGCCACGGTGGTGATGCCCACCACCGTCACCCCGGCCAAGCGGGCCGGCGCTGAGCGGCTCGGCGCCCGCGTGGTGCTCGCCGGCACCACCACCGCCGACCGCATGGAGCGCGCGCTCCAGCTCATGGAGGAGGAGCAGCTCACCCTCGTCCCCCCGTACGACAACCGCACCATCATACTCGGGCAGGGGACGGCGGGGCTGGAGATCGCCGAGGACCTCCCCGATGTGGGGACGGTGCTGGTGCCGGTGGGGGGAGGCGGCTTGAGCGCCGGCGTGGCGGCGGCGGTGAAGCTCCTCGTCCCCTCGGCCCGGGTGATCGGGGTGGAGCCCGCCGGCGCGCCGAAGCTCACGCGCGCCCGGCGGCACGGCGCCCCCGTCCGCCTGGAGCGCACCGCGAGTCTCGCGGACGGCCTCCTCGCGGTGGAGATCGGCGCCATCCCCTTCGCTCACCACCAGGCATTCATCGACGACGTGGTGCTGGTGGAGGATGCGGCACTCCCCGGCGCGATGCGGTGGCTGCTCGACCGCCTCAAGGTGGTGGCCGAACCGAGCGGCGCGATCACCGTCGCGGCGCTCCGCGAGGGGCTCGTGCGTCCAGTGGGGAAGACGGTGGCCGTGCTGAGTGGCGGGAACATCGAATGGAACGGCCTGCGCGAGCTGCTCGGAGATGGATAGAGCGAGGATCCTGATCGCCGATGAGGACGAGGTCCTCACGCGCACGGTCAGCTGGCTGCTGAAGGAGCAGGGCTACGACGTGGCCGTGGCGCCGCGGAGCGAGCGCGTGCTCGACACGCTCGCCTCTCACCAGCCGGACCTCCTGCTGTTCGATGTGCAGATGCCCGGCGGCGATGGCTACGAGATGCTCCGCCGCATCAACGCCGACGAGCGCTGGCGCGACATGCCGGTGCTCGTCGCCTCGGCGCTCCGCGCCGAGGAGGCCGCATCGCAGCTCGTGACCCTCGGCGCCACGGACTTCATCAGCAAGCCGTTCCACGTCCGCGAGCTGCTGGCGCGCATCCGCGTGCAGCTCCGGATCCGCCAGGAGCTCCTCCACGCGCGCTCCGCCCTCCGTTCCACCGAGGTGCAGCTCGAGCGCGCGCGCGCCGAGGCGGAGAGCCGGCGCAAGATGGTGGACATCCTGCACGAGGTGACGGGCGACTTCTCGTCGGAGGAGCTGTACCACATCCTGGTGCGGCGCGTCGCCCGCGCGCTCGACATCTCCCACTGCTCGCTCGTGCTCGCGCGCCCGGGAGACGAGGTGGGCGTGGTCGCCGCGGCATACGAGGCGCCGGGGCTCACGCATCTGGAGATCCGCCTGGAGCGCTATCCGGAGATCCGCGCCGCGCTGGAGACGGCCGAGCCGGTGCTCATCGAGGACCTGGACTCGAGCGCGCTGTACAACGAGGTGCGGCTGGACTGGGCGGTGAGCGGCACGATGGTCCCCTTCCGCTCCGTGATCGCGCTCCCCTTCCGCCTGGATGGCGAGCGCGCCGGGGTGATCTTTCTCCGCACGCTGCTCGATGAGCCGCCGCTCGGCCGCTCCGACGTGGAGTTCGCCGAGACGGTGGTGCGCGCCGCGGTGGCGGCGATCCGGCGGGCGCAGGTGATCGAGAGCACGCGCGCCGACAAGGCGCGGCTGGAGGTTTTGGCGCTCACCGACCCGCTCACGCAGACGCACAACCGGCGGGCGCTCATGGAGCGGCTCACCGCCGAGCTGGAGCGCGCGCGCCGGTATGCGCTCCAGCTCTCCCTGCTCATGGTCGATCTCGATCACTTCAAGGCCATCAACGACACCTACGGCCACGTGGTGGGGGACGAGGTGCTGCGGAGCGTCGCGCGCACGCTCCAGCGCGAGGCTCGCGCCGTGGACGTGGTCGCGCGCTACGGCGGGGAGGAGTTCGTGGTCATCCTCCCGGAGACGCCCGAGGAAGGGGCGGTGTCGCTGGCCGAGCGCATCCGCGCGCGCGTGGGGGACGCGCTCCCCATCTCCGCCGGCGAGTACGGCTGGCTGAACGTGACCGTGAGCATCGGCGTCGCCACCATCCCGTCACCGCGGGTGAACTCACCGGAGGAGCTGATCGCCCTCGCGGACGAGGCGCTCTATCGCGCCAAGGCGCAGGGGCGCAATCGGGTGTGCACGTGAGCACCCGCTGTCCCGCGTGCGGCGCGGAATATCCCGCCGACGCGCGCTTCTGCCCGCGCGACGGCACCAGGCTGGAGCCAGTGGCCGCACCAGGTGCCGATGCCGCGCCCCCGCCGTCGCACGCGCGCGTGTTCGAGTCGATCTCCCCCGCCGAGGCGCGCGCGACCACGCCGCGCCTCGGCGGCGCCGCGCCGCCGTTCACGCCGCCGGTCGACGTCGCCCGCCTCCCGGGGCAGGTGCTCGATGGACGGTACCGCGTGACGCGGAAGATCGGCGAGGGGGGAATGTCCTTCGTGTTCCTCGCGAGCGATGCGAGCACGGGAGAGAACGTCGCGATCAAGCTCCTCTCGCCATCGCTCATCCGCGACCGGAACGCGATGGCCCGGCTGCGCCGCGAAGCGGAGCTGGGAGGGCGGCTCGCGCACCCGAACGTGTGCCACATCATGCGGCTCGGCGAGACAGCGCAGGGGCTCGTCTACGTGGTGATGCCCTTCATCGAGGGGGAGCTGCTCTGCGACCGCAACATCCGCCTCGGCCAGCTCCCGCTCGACGTGACCACGCGCTTCGTGTCCGACATCGCCGCCGGGCTGCACGTGGCGCACGCGCTGGGGATCATCCACCGCGACCTCAAGCCCGAGAACATCATGATCTGCCGCCGCCCCGACGGCTCGGAGCACGCGGTGGTCATGGACTTCGGGCTCGCCAAGGAGCGCCAGCTGGGGCCCGAGGTGCAGAAGCTCACCGCGACCGGCATCGTGCTCGGCACGCCGGAGTTCATGAGCCCGGAGCAGCTCCGCGGGAAGACGCTCGATCCGCGCACCGACATCTACTCCCTCGGGCTCATGGCGTGCGAGATGCTCACCGGGCAGCTCCCGTTCACCGGACGCACCCAGCAGGACGTGATGCTCGCGCGGCTGAAGAGCGAGCCCACCCCCATTCGCGCCGTGCGCCCCGACCTGCACTTCCCCGCGGCGGTGGAGCAGGTGCTGCTGAAGAGCATGCACCGCGATCCCGACCACCGCTATCGCACGGCGCCGGAGTTCGCCGCGGCGCTGGCGGACGCGGCCGCCGGCGGGAGCGGCGGGGAGGGCCCCTCCGCCTCCGCGTTCCTGGACCGCCTGCTCCGTCGCTGAGCATTGCCGGGGGGTGGCCCTCGGGCCACATTCCCGGCATGAAGCGGCACCAGCCCTTCGAGCCCGCCGAGTACGTCGCGTGGACGCGTGACGAGGGGGCGATGCGCGAGTACCGCGACACGCTCGAACGCGATGCCGCGCGGGCGCGCGTGATCGAGGGGCTCGACATCGCCGCGCTGCTCGACCTCTACAAGGGACTCGTGCGCAACCGTCTCACGGACATCGCGCTCAAGCGGCTGGTGCGCCAGGGCGTGGTGTCCAAGGCGTGGCTGGGCACCGGGGAAGAGGCGACGACGATCGGCCCCGTGCACGCGCTCCGGCGGACGGAGCCGCGCGACGTGGTGGCGCCGATGATCCGCAATGGCGGCGCCTGTCACGAGATGGGGATGCCGGTGGCGGACATGATGCGCGCGTACATGGGCACGGGCGATGGCCCATCCCACGGGCGCGATGGGCACTACGGCGACCTCTCGAAGGGGATCCTCCCGCCGATCAGCCACGTGGGAGACATGGTCCCGGTGGTGACGGGGATCGCGATGTCGCTCCGCATGCGGGGCACCGACGGCGTGGCGATGACGTGGATCGGCGATGGCAGCACCAAGGCCGGCGTCACGCACGAGGGGCTGAACCTCGCCGCCGTGCGCCGCGCGCCGGCGGTGTTCATCATCCAGAACAATCAGGTGGCGCTCGGGACGCGGCTCGCGCAGCACCACCTGGGCGCGGACGCGCGCGCCTTCGCCGACTGGCCGGCGGCGTACGGCGTGTGGGGCGGGGTGTTCGATGGGAACAACGTGCTCGATGCGTACGCGCTGGCGGTGCTCGCCGTGGAGCGGTGCCGAAGGGGAGAGGGCCCGTGCATCCTCGTGGCCGAGACGTTCCGCATGGGCGGCCACGCCACGCACGATGAGGCCGAGGCCCGGCGCACCTTCGACGCGGCGCTCTTCGAGCGCTGGGGGCGGCGCGATCCGATCGCCCTGTACGAGGAGTACCTGACGGAGCGAGGCATCGCGCGCGATGCGCTGGCGGCGGCGGAGCGGGAGGTGGAAGGGGAGGTGGAGCGCGCGGAGGCGGAGGCGCTGGAGAGCAGGGGGCGGCGGATGCCGGCGGGGGAGAGCGCCCTCGCCGGCGTGTACGCCGACGGGGGCCACGGAGTCCACCCATCCCGGAGGTCATCGTGACGTCCATCGTGCTCGCGAGCGCCACCGCGCTGTGCGTGGCGGCGCAGGCGTGTGCCGGCGGCCGGGAGCCGTCGCAGCCGCCGCCTCCGGCGGACTCGCTGAGCGCGCGCCTCGTGCTCCCCCCAGGGTTCGAGGTGGCGTACTTCGCGCGCAATGTGCCCGTGCGCTTCATGGCGCTCGGTCCCGACGGCGCCGTGTACGCGAGCGAGCCCGGGAACGGGCGCGTGGTCCGCATCTGGGACGAGGATGGCGACGGCGTGGCCGACAGCACCGTGACGGCGGTGGACGGGCTCGACCACCCGCACGGTCTCGCCTTCCACAAGGGCTATCTCTACATCGCCAACACCGGCGGCGTCGCGCGTGCGCGCCTGGACGAGCACGGTCGCGCGGTCGGCTCCCCCGAGCGGGTGAATGCCTTCGAGGGGGGCGGAGGGCACTGGACGCGGAGCATCGCGTTCGGTGCCGACAGCGCGATGTACGTGAGCATCGGCTCCACGTGCAACCTGTGCGCGGAGTCCAATCCGGAGCGCGCGTCCGTGATGCGGTTCGACGAGGACGGCGCGAACGGGCGCGTGTACGCGTCGGGGCTCCGCAACGCGGTGGGGATCGCGGTCGACCCGGCGACGGGGGAGCTCTGGGTGTCGCAGAACGAGCGGGACAACATCCCCCCGGACCATCAGGACCTTCCGCCGGAGGAGATCAACATCCTGCGCGATGGAGGAGACTACGGGTGGCCGTACTGCTACTCGCTGCACGGACGCCCGGTGCCCTCCCCCGACATGCGGGGCGCGAGCGATGCGCGCTGCGCCGCGACCATCCCCGCCGCGCTGGAGATGCAGGCGCACTCGGCGCCGCTCGGCATGACCTTCCTCGACCGGGCGACGAACTTTCCCGCGGACTGGCGCGGCGACCTGCTGGTGGCGTTTCACGGATCGTGGGACAGGGACACGCCCACCGGCGCGAAGGTGGTGCGGGTGCGCGTCTCCGGGGGGAAGCCGGTCTCGTACGAGGATTTCGTGACCGGTTGGCAGCTCTCCGACGGGAGCCGGTGGGGACGCCCGGTGGACGTGATGGTGTACCGGGATGGCTCGGTGCTCATCTCCGACGACGCCGGCCGCGCGATCTACCGGGTGTACAGGAAGCAGTGATGCCGCGGCCAGCGATCTGGATCGCGCCGCTCTGCGCGGCGCTGCTCTCGGTGGCGTGTCGCGATGGCGTGCGTCGCCAGTCCTCCCGCGCCCCCGAGGTTCGCGTCATCCACCTGGAGCAGGAGACGCGGAGCGGGATGACCGCCCGGGTGCGGTGGGCGCTCTCCCCCGATTCCTCCGCGATCCTGCTGATGGAGGACCCGGCGGGGGTGGAGATGGATCCGGTGCCCAACGCCTTCATCCTCGCGCGCGAGGGGTGGGGGACGGTGCGCGACGATGCCGCGTGGGACGTGGCCCCCTCACCCGACTGGCGCTGGCTCGCGTGGGGGCGCGCGTACCTGGTGATGCCGGCCAACGGGGACTCGGTGAGCGACTCGGCGTGGCGCTCGCTCGCCGGAGTGGTGGGGCTGGACGCATCGCTCCTCGAGCGGGGCTCCTTCCCGGCGAGCGGGATGTCCATGGCCCGCGGGTTCGCGCGCCCGGTGGTGGCCTCCATAGCGGAGGGGGCGGCCCCCGCGGGCACGGCGCGCGCCCTCGATCTCGCGGGAGGATGGCGCGTGCGCTGGTCGGGGGACACGCTCGCGGCGTTCGGCGCGCGCCCCGTGCGCGCGGTCGACGATGCCGCGCCGGTCTCGTGGACGCTCGTGGACCCGCGCACCGGGCGCGATGCGATCGAGGCACGCGACAGCGCCGCGCTCTCCCAGGTGGCGTGGACGGAGGGGCCGCTGCTGGACATCGCGGTCCCCCTCGACCTTCGCGCGCCGCGCACGATCGTGACCAGCCGCTGGCGCTTCGAGAGCCGCGACGGGGTGCTCGCGGTGGCGCCCGCCGCGGGGGGCGCGTCGCGGGCGATCGGCCCCGCGCTCCCGCTCGCGGCCACGCGCTCGGGGACCTACCTCGCGGCGCTCGTCCCCCGGCGCAACGCCGAGGAGCACGACCGCACCGAGGAGCTGGTGATGCTGGAGCTGCGGGGAGGAGGGGGAGGGAAGTGACGGCGCGGCGCCCGGGAGTGCGCCGTGACGCTACAGCTCCACCACGATCTCCCCGCGCCGCGCGTCGAGCGTCCACTGCCCGCCGCGCAGGTAGCGCTGCACGTCGGGGTGGCCGAGCGGAAAGAGCGTCCCGGACTTGATCACGTAGACGCCGGTCTCGTTGGTGAGCGTCGCGATCCGCCAGCCGCGCGCATCGGCGGGAACGCGCCCGCTCGCGCGGAGCAGCAGTCTCCCCGCGCCCGGCTCGAAGGTGGGCGCCAGCCGGCCGAGCACATCGAGGCCGAGCAGCACCTCGTCAGGCGCGCGCAACGGGCGGAATGCCGCTGGCACGTTCGTGAGCGCGTAGTCCCCCAGCCGCGCCTCCGGCACCACCGCCGCCATGCGCCGCGGGTCGCGCTCCCCGCGCGACGCCCAGTGGCGCACGTCCGCGCGGTGCAGCCACGAGGTGTCCACCACCAGCCCCTGCACGCGCGCATCGATCGTCGCGTCCACGGTGTCGCCGCCGATCGCCAGCCGGACGCGCCCCAGCAGGTGGCTGTCGCTCACCTCGAGCGGCACGAACGCGGAGTCGGGACCGGCCGCTCCGGGAGGATGATCGCGCAGCCACTCGGCGCGCACCCGTTCGGCGTAGGGCAATGGCGAAGCGGGCAGGGAGGCCAGGGCGCCGTACTCGCCGAGCCGCGCGTACACGGGAGCGAGCTCCCGCGCCACGACGCCGGGATCGCCGCCGAAGTAGCGCGCCTCCTCCATGAGCACCGCGCCGACCTTCAGCGCCCCGCGCTCCGCCAGATACTTCCCGAGGGCGAGCCGCGCCTCCGGGTTTCGTGGGTCGATGCGGACGGCGTAGTAGTACAGCGACTCGGCGGAGAAGATGCGCCCCGCCAGGAGGAGCGTGTCCGCCCGGGCGACGATCTCCTGCGCCCCGGCCGCGCGAGCGGCCAGCGCCACGAGAACCGCCGCGCCCCACGCGAGGCGCCCCCGGCGCGCGCGGACGCGAGAGGGGGCGGATGGCCGGAGCGGGAGCGTCGAGGGGGAGCGCGGCATCGGGTGGGAGACGGTGACGGGCGAATCGCGGAGCCTGCACGGCTTACAGGGGGACGCGGCGCCGCGCCGGCTCGTAACGCGCTCCCGGCCGCTCACATCCCGATCCGGCGCATCTCCACCATGAGGCAGCGGTCCTGCACCACCTGGATCCCCGCTCTGGCGAGCGCCTCCGCCGCCTCATCGTTGCGGATCCCGAGCTGGAACCACACCGCCCGTGGGCGCTTGGCGAGGATGTCCGGGACGTGCGGCGGGATGTCCTTCGGGCGCCGGAACACGTTCACCAGATCCACCTCGCCGGGAACGTCCACGAGGCGCCGGTACACGCGTTCGCCGAGGATCTCCGTGACCTCGGGGAAGTAGACCGGCACGGGCACCACCTCGAGCCCCGCCATCTGCACGTACTCCGGGACGTAGAACGCCGGCTGCCCCGTCCATTCGGTCTTGATGCCGAGCACCGCCACGCGACGCGTCCGCTCGAGGAGCGCGCGGATCTCTTCCGGACTCTCCAGCAGATTGCGGCGCCACTCGCCGGTGTCGCGTGGTCTGGCGGTCATGTGGTCGAGAGAGATGCCAGGATCGTGCGCGGTGAGTCCCGCAGGGTGACCTCCGAGGCTCCGGCGGGTTAACTTTCGGGCTCTTCCGAAAGTGCCCGGTACAAGGAGAACTCGTTCATGCGCATGCTCGTTCTGGGAGCGGGGCTGCAGGGGTCGGCCTGTGCCTACGATCTGCTGCAGAACCCCGATGTCACCGAGGTCCGTCTCGCTGACCTGAACATCACCCACCTGCCCGACTTCCTCGCGCCGTACTCCGGGAAGCGGCTCATCCCCACGCACCTCGACGTGCGCGACCGCGAGGCGGTGCTCGCCGTGATGCGGGAGAGCGATGCGGTGATGAGCGCGATCCCCTACTACTTCAACCTCGACATGGCCAGGTGCGCCGTCGAGGCGGGGACGCACTTCTGCGATCTCGGCGGCAACACGGAGATCGTGTTCCAGCAGCGCGAGCTCGAGGGGAAGGCCAGGGAGAAGAACATCACCGTCGTGCCCGATTGCGGGCTCGCGCCGGGGATGGTGAACATCCTCGCGCAGCACGGGATCGAGCAGCTCGACGAGGTGAAGTCGGTGAAGATCTACGTGGGCGGGTTGCCGCAGCACCCGGAGCCGCCGCTGAACTACCAGATCGTGTACTCGCTCGAGGGGGTGCTCGACTACTACACGACGCTGTCGTGGGTGGTGCGCGACGGGAAGCGCGCGAAGGTGAAGGCGCTGTCGGAGCTGGAGACGGTGGACTTTCCGCAGCCGGTGGGGGCGCTCGAGGCGTTCCACACGGCGGGCGGCCTGTCGACGATGGCGTTCCGGTACGAGGGGAAGATCCCGACGATGGAGTACAAGACGCTCCGCTATCCGGGGCACGCGCACATCATGGAGGCGATCCGCGAGCTCGGGCTGCTCGATCTCACCCCGGTGGATGTGAAGGGGGTGAAGGTGGTGCCGCGCGACGTGTTCGTCGCCACCGTCGGCCCGCGGCTGACGAAGCCCAAGGGGCGCGACCTGGTGGCGTTGCGCGTGATCGTGGAGGGGACGAAGGACGGGAAGGCGAAGAAGCTCGGGTGGGAGCTCCTCGACTACTACGACGAGGCTCGCGGGATCAGCGCCATGATGCGCACCACCGGCTATTCGCTCTCGATCACGGGGCAGATGCAGGCGCGGGGTGAGGTGAAGCCCGCCGGCGTGCACACGCCCGACGAGTGCATCCCCGCGGTGCCGTACATCACGGAGCTGGAGAAGCGGGGGATCAAGATTCGGAGCATGTGAGCGGGGCGCGGGACGCGGGATGCGGGATGCGGGATGCGGGATGCGGTGGGATACGGAATTGCGACGGGGGCTGCGGCACATGCCGCAGCCCCCGTCGCGTTCCTTGTTCGTGGTGTTCCCGCGCCCCGCACCCCGCGTCCCGCGTCCCGTTCTATCTCACGAATCCCGCCAACGTCGCCCCCATCGCGTCGATGGTGCTCTTCGCGTTCCAGCGGTCGGTGCCGTTGTAGATGAACGCGAAGGCGAGCAGCTCGCCGTCCCGAGCGGTGACGTAGCCGCCGAGGGAGATCACGGTGTTGGTGGTGCCGGTCTTGGCGTGGAGGTTTCCCTGGGCCGGCGTGTACTTCATGCGGCGGCGCAGCAGCTCCGACTCGCCGGCCACCGGAAGGGAGGCGTGGAAGGCGTCTCCCCAGGGGGCGTGGTGCGCGTACGAGAGGAGCTGCACGAGCGAGCGCGGCGTCACGTGGTCGAGCACGGAGAGGCCGCTGCCGTCGGCCGCGAACACCGAGCCGGGTGCGGCGCCCACCTTCTCGGTCATGAAGCGCTGGAGGAGGCGGCTCCCGGTCTCCACCGAACCGACGGCGGTCGGGGACGCATGGCGTCCCGCGTCGCGGAAGAGCAGTTCCGCGTAGTGATTGATGCTCTCCCGGTTCATGGCCGAGATGAGACGCGCGAGCGGAGGCGAGGCGAGCGAGGTCACGCGCGCGGCGCCCGCGGGAGTGGCGGCGAACTGCGTGGGACCGTCCACGCTGATCCCGCGCGCCGCGAGCGCGCGGCGGAAGGCGCCGGCGGTGAACGCGGTGGGGTCCTCCACCACCAGCTCGTAGCGCTTCTCCCCGGCGCGGGCGCCGATCCACCCGCGCACGTCGATGGTGCCGTTGGAGGTGGTGTGGGCGAGCACGCGGGCGCCGCTGCCGCCGGTGGTCCGCACGTTCGCCGAGAGCGGGATGTCGGTGGCCGGCTCGAGGGTGACCACCGCCTTCCCGTTGCGGCCGGGCGTGACCACCACCCACACGAGGTTCTCGTTGAGCGACAGCGCCGAGACGCGCGCCGCGTAGCCGGACTGCAGGTAGCGCGACTGCCACCCCTCGGGGATGCGCTGCGTGTCGAACGCGCTCGCGTCGGCGATGAGCCGCCCGGTCACGTGCTTCACGCCGGCGCCGGCCACGAGCTGCGCCAGGAGGTCCATCGACGCGCCGGGACCGCCATCGAAGAAGCGGGGGGAGAGCGCGGGGTCGCCATCGCCGCGCAGGATCAGGTCCCCGTGCAGCGTGCCATCGGGGCCGAGCGTGCCGGCCCGCAGGACATCCGTGCTGAACTGGTGGTTCTCGCCGAACTGGTCGAGGGCGATGGCCGTGGTGAACAGCTTCATGTTCGACGCCGGCTGCATCGCGGAGTCCGGCGCGTAGTCGAACAGCGTGTCGCCGCGCGAGAGCGAGACCACCATGACCCCCCACTTCCCGCTGCGCACGCGGCTGAAGAGCATCGAGCGGAGATCGCCGGTGAGCGCGTCCTCGCCGCGAGGGGTGGTATAGCGCGGGGCGGCCGGCGCGGCCGCGCGGACATGCCGGAGCGTGCGGCGGCGCGTGCCGCGCCGCGTCCTCGTCGTCGCGGCGTGCGCGGGGCGCGACGCCCCTTCGGCCGCCGGGGCCGCGGCGTCCGGGCCGCTTCCGGCATCCCCCTGCGCCGCGGCTGTGCCGAGCGGCACGCAGAGGATGGCGGCGACGGCGAGCGCCGCGAGGCGGGCGCGCGAACGGGCGAGCAGCGGCACGATCACAGACATGACGACGGGCACGGAAGGGGCGACTCGAGATCCACGCCCGGCACCTGGGGCGTGTGACGACACCGGCCGGCGTCCACGGCTTCTACGGGACGGGACGCTGGGTCGTTTCGCGGCGGCGCCGGGGCACATGCTTCACGAGCGTGACCGCCAATGGTCACGCCCCTACAGCTTAATGACGATTTTCCGCTGGTACAGTCCCCACATCAGCGCGAGAAAGAGGAGCACGTAGCAGACGGCGAAGAGGAGCGAGGCGTCGCGCGGCGCCAGCCACGACGCGAACGCCGACTGGTAGATCGCCGACTCCACCGGCACCATCGTACCTCCACGGGGCACCCGCACGAGGGTGTAGATGAGGCGGGAGAAGAGCCCCTCCCCCACGAACGCCGCCAGCGGGTTGAGCCCGAACACGACGAACGGCTTCGTCCACCATGTCACGTGCTCGATGTCGATCAGCCACATGCAGGTGGCGAGCGTGACGCTGGCGAGGCCGCCGGTGAGCAGCACGTAGGAGCTGGTCCAGAGATTCTTGTTGACCGGGAAGGACCACCCCCACATCAGTCCGGCCACGATCGCGATCGCGCCCACGCCATGGAGCGCTGCCACGCGGGAGAGGAGCGGGCGGTCGGCGGCGATCCAGCGGCCGGCGAGCACGCCGAGCATGCAGGTGGCGATCGCGGGGAAGGTGGAGAGGATCCCTTCCGGATCCCATGTCCGCGATCCGGCCCACATGTGGTTCGTCCCGAACACAGCGCGGTCCAGCCAGGCGGCGAGCGTGAGGCTGTGGTCCGGGGCGCTGAGCACGGCCGCCCCGATCAGGCCGTGGCCGGGCACAGGAATCAGCGTCATCACGAACCAGTAGCCGAGCAGCAGCCCCGCGACGATCGCCACCACCCGCTTCACCGGGGCGCGCAGGGTGAGGAGCGCGGCGCAGACGTAGGCGACGCCGATGCGCTGGAGCACGCCGGTGAAGCGCCAGTGCGCGAGCCCCAGGTGGGGGGTCACCGAATCGAAGCGCGCGCCGAAGGGGAGGGGGAGGATGAACTCGTGATAGGGGAGCCCCGAGAGCAGGAGCCCCACGAGTACGATCATCCCCCCGCGCTTCAGGATCTGGAGAACGATGTCGCGGTCGCTCGCCCCGCGCGCGCGGCGCGAGGAGAGCGAGAGGTGCGTCGTGATCCCGACGATGAACAGGAAGAAGGGGAAGATCAGGTCCGTCGGGGTCCACCCGTTCCACGCCGCGTGCTCGAGCGGGGGATAGATTGCGCCCCACGTTCCCGGATTGTTGACGAGGAGCATCCCGGCGATCGTGAGTCCCCGGAAGACGTCGAGAGAGACCAGCCGCTCGCGCACCCGGGTGGGGGCGACGGTGCTCTCCGGCGTGGAGAGCGGTGTGGCGGGGGCGCCGGAGAGCTCCCCGGGGCGCAGCGTGGTGGTCACGACACGTGCTCCTCTTCGGTGCGCATCAGGCCCCACTGCCCGTCGTTGCAGTGGAACCAGATGGTGCGCGATGGTGCGACCTGGCCGTCCTCCTTCCCGCCGACGAAGCGGCCACCGAAGCGGATCGCCGCGCTGTCGCGGTCCACGGCGCCTCCCCCACGGTAGAGCACGAGCAGGGTGGGCCATTCACCCTTGCTCTTCAACATGGCGCGGACCTTGGCCCGAAGCGCCGTGTCGGGCGGAAAGAGGAAAGTCGGTCCCGCGTTCTGGAGCGCCTCACGGCCGGCGTCGGGGAGAGCGGAGTCCCCCGACGTGACGACGAGGAAGCGCTGTGGGCGCGGGGTGATGTTCCGAAGATAGGCACTGGTGGCCGCGGCCAACTCGGCGTCGGTTGGAGCGGCACAGGCGATGACGACGGCTCTGGGCGTCGCCTCCGAGGACCGGCCGCAGGCCGCGGCCAGGAGGAAGGCGAACGCGGCCGTGCTGCGCGCGACGTTGCGTGACATTCCTGATTCTTGCACCGCCGAGCGGATTTGTCGAGCCCGTTCTCCGCGCCTTTCGGGGAGTCTGCGGGCTAGGCAACCGCCAGCGCCCGCCACAGATTGGGATGGACCGTCGCGCACCGCCCTGGCGCGCGCGACCCCTCCGAGGGCATTCCGGCGGCCACCGGCCGCCTGTGGATCGTGTGCAGGTGGGTTACCCGATCAACCCGTGCTGGAGGGTCATGGCATGCCACAGCGGCACAGCATCACGCGTGAGGGGGTCATCGCGGGGATCATCGGCGCCACGAGCGTCGCGATCTGGTTTCTCGTGGTGGACGCGCTGGCGGGCCACCCGCTGTTCACCCCCACGGTGCTGGGGACCGCGGTGTTCAGCGTGTTCGGCGACACCACGCGCGACGGCGCCATCTTCCACGTGCTGTTCTATACCGTGATCCACTACGCGGCGTTCATCGTCGCCGGGATCGTGGTGTCGTACGTGGTGCACCGCGCGGAGACGGAGCCCTCGGTGCTGGTGGTGTTCACGCTCCTGTTCATCATCTTCGAGCTGGGCTTCTACGGCTTGGCGGCGATGCTCGCCGAGACGGAGCTGCGGTCGCTCGCCTGGTACCAGATCGCGGCCGGCAACGTGCTGGCGGCGCTCCTGATGGGGGTGTACATGTGGCGGACGCACCCGGCGCTGCGACAGGAATTCGCGCACGCGTTGGGAGGGGATGAGTAGCGGGGCGGAGGCTGGGGGATTGTAGGACATAGTGGCTGGACCACCGAAGGACGCGTGTCGCGTGTGGGGAACTGACGGACAGAGTGGCGAGGTACGGCGCGTGTGGGTACGTGTGTAGGTGGACTCTCTCTACAGCCGAGCCTACACGCGCCGTACCTCCCTCCTCTGCCCGTCAGTCCCCCACACGCCACACGCGTTTCATGGTGGTCTACCCACCAGGTCCTAGATTCACGCCGTCGCTTCCCTCCGATCCTGCGCCTCGAGCTCCCCGACCCACTTGAAGAAGATCACCGACAGCACCCCGGCGAAGATCAGGCCGCCGGGGATCCACATGATCAGGCCGCCCAGCCGCTGGTCCTGCAGCGGGGAGAGTCCCAGCACGCGCGGGGCGCTCGCGTAGAAGGGGTAGAGCAGCGAGTCGGAGTACGTGATGATGATCGCCACCAGCGACATCGGCATCGTCATCAGGAACACGTACAGCATCTGCTTCGGGTACGAGAGCCGCGGCAGCTCCGGCATCGTGCTCATGATCGGCCACCACATGATCGTGGAGGCGACGAGGAAGCACAGGTGCTGGACGATGTGCACCGGGTGGTGCGCCAGCGCGTAGTTGTAGAGCGGCGGCAGGTGCCAGACGACGATCGTCAGGTTGAAGATCGCGAACGCCGCCGGGCCGGTGGTGATGCGCCGGGCGATCGCCGCCACGGCCCGGCTCCGCAGCGCCGGACGCAGCATCCATCCCGGCGTGCCGGCGATGAGGAGCGGCGTCACGAGCATGGTGAGCAGCAGGTGCTGCACCATGTGCGCGCTGAAGAGATAGCTGTCGCTCAGGTCGTGGATGGGGCCGTTGAGCGTGAAGAAGAGCGTGGCGAGGCCGAGGAGAAAGAGCACCTTCCGCCCCGCCGTGAGCGGCGGATGCGCGACGGCGGCGGGGACGCGCCTCTCGACGCCGCCCTCCGCCGCCGTCATCGCGCGCTCCCCCGCGCGGGCCCGCCAGACGTACAGTCCGGCGAGCGCCGCGATGCCGATCACCGTGCTCCAGTGGACGTCGAAGCTCGTCCAGGAGAGCTCGGTCGTGGGGTGCAGCAGCATCACATCGAACATCGAAACATCCAACCTCGAACGTCGGCCGGCCGGCCGCTCACGCGGCGTGAATCGACAGGTGGCCGAACAGGAAGAGCAGCGAGATCAGGATCAGGATCGCGATCGTGAGCGGGCCCACGAACAGCCCGCGGAACAGCTTCGCATCGTACTTCAGGTGCATGTAGAACATCACCACGATCGCGAACTTCGCCACCGACAACGCCAGCAGCGTGGGGACGAAGAGCCGCGTCTCCTTGATCGGGGTGTAGTAGATCCAGACCTCGGCCACGGTGATCAGGGTCAGGATCAGCGCCACCCACTTGTAGGTCCCCCAGTCGGGGTGCGTGTGCTCCACGGCATGCGCATCGCCGTGGGCGTCGATCGTGGTCTGGCTGTGGGAATGATCGGCGGTCATCGCGTCCTCGTCACTGGATCAGGTACACGAGCGTGAAGATGGCGATCCAGACGACGTCGACGAAGTGCCAGTACAGGGCGCAGATGTCGACGTTGATCGCGTCGCGGGGCCCGAGGCCGCGCTTCATGTCGATGAACAGGAGCGTCATCAGCCACAGCACGCCCGCGGTGACGTGCGCGCCGTGGAAGCCGGTGAGAATGAAGAAGGACGAGCCGAAGAGGTTCGTCTTGATCGTCAGTCCCTCGTGCACGAACGACGTGAACTCGTAGGCCTGGAAGCCGAGGAACGTCGCCCCGAGGAGCGCGGTCATGGCCAGCCAGATCTTCGAGTACTTCCGATCGCCGCGCACGACGGCGGAGTGGGCGAGCACCATCGCCAGCGACGACATGAGCAGCACGAACGTCGAGGCGGAGGTGACGGGGATGTTCAGGATGGCCTTGAAGTGCTGGCCGGTGGCGGGGTTGGTCCACGCCTCGTGCGGGAACGGTCCCACCACCGACCGTCCCTTGTAGATCAGGTAGGTCGAGATGAGGGACGCGAAGAAGAAGCACTCCGAGCCGATGAACGCCCAGATCGCGATCTTGGTGCTGCTCAGACCGGTGCTGGTGTAGTGATGCTCGGCGTGCGCGTCGGCGACTGCGGCGGATGCCAATGTAGTTCTCCGAGATCTCGGTGAAGTGGGCGTTTAGTGTTCCGGCTCGACCGGCGTGAGCAGCCAGGCGTACAGGGTGACGGCGAAGAACACGGCGCCCAGCAGGATCACCGGCAGGCTCTTGTGCCACATGAGGCCGATGAACGGGATGGTGAGGGCGAACGCGGCCACCATCGGCTTGATCGTCGGCGTCGGCATGTGGATGCCCAGCGACTCGGCGGACGGGTGCACGTCCTCGGCGTTCATCTCGACGTCCGAGGGCGTCGAGATGTGCCCCGTGGGCTTGCCGGCCATCGACACCGTGATCTCCTTCTCCCCTTCCTTGGAGTGCGGCACGCCGCTGGTGAGGTGCGGCGCCTTGGCATCCCACATCGGGTAGCGCGAGGTGACCGTCGGGATCCGCGCGAAGTTGTACTCGGGCGGCGGCGACGGGATCGACCACTCGATCGTCGGCGCGCCCCACGGGTCGTTCCCCGCGCGCTGGCCCGACTTCCGGCTGCGCAGCAGGTTCACCACGAAGATCGCCGTCGCCACCACCAGGATGTACGCGCCGATCGTCGAGAGGTGGTTGTCGAGGTTCCACCCCTGGTTGTTGTCGTACGACCAGATGCGGCGCGGCATGCCATCCAGCCCGGCGAAGTGCATGGGGAAGAACGTGAGGTTCATCCCGATGAACGTGAGCCAGAAGTGCCACTTGCCCAGCGTCTCGTTCATCATCCGCCCGGTGATCTTCGGGAAGTAGTAGTAGATGCCGGCGAACAGCCCCATCATCGACCCGCCGAACAGCACGTAGTGGAAGTGCGCGACGATGAAGTAGCTGTCGGTCTGCTGCAGGTCCGACGGCGGCGAGGAGTGCATCACGCCCGAGATGCCGCCGATCGTGAACAGCCCCACGAGCCCGATCGCGAACATGCAGGCGGTGGTGAAGCGCAGCGAGCCGCCCCACATCGTGCCGAGCCAGTTGAAGATCTTCACCCCCGTCGGGATGGCGATGAGCATGGTGGTGATCCCGAAGATCGAGTCCGCCACCGGGCCCATGCCGACCGCGAACATGTGGTGCGCCCACACGCCGAAGCCGAGGAAGGCGATGAGGATCAGCGAGTAGACCATCACCGGGTAGCCGAACAGCGGCTTCCGCGAGAACGTCGGCAGCACCTCCGACACGAGGCCGAAGGCCGGGAGGATCAGGATGTAGACCTCGGGGTGCCCGAACAGCCAGAACAGGTGCTGCCAGAGCAGCGGGTCGGCCCCCGCGGAGATCTCGTAGAAGTTCGTCCCGAAGAAGCGGTCGAAGAGCAGGAAGGTGATCGCGACCGTGATGATCGGGAACGAGAGGATGATCAGGAACTGCGTCACGAACGCCGCCCAGGTGAACACCGGCATGCGCATGAAGTGCATGCCAGGGGCGCGCATGTTGATCACCGTGGTGACGAAGTTGAACCCCGCCGCGAGCGTCGAGACGCCGAGGATCTGCAGCCCGACCACGTAGAAGTCCATGTTCAGCCCGGGGGAGAACTGCGGCGTGCTGAGCGGCGCATAGCCGAACCAACCGCCGTTCGGCGCGGCGTGGAAGAGCCAGCTCGCGTTCAGCACGAGGCTGCCGAACAGGAATACCCAGTAGCTGAAGGCGTTGAGGCGCGGGAACGCGACGTCGCGCGCGCCGATCTGCAGCGGGATGAGAAAGTTGAAGAACGCGGCCGACAGCGGCATGATCGCCAGGAAGATCATGCTGAGGCCGTGCATGGTGAAGAGCTGGTTGTACGTCTCGGCCGACACCACGCGGCCGTTCGGCCCGTAGAGCTGGGTGCGGATGATGGCCGCCTCGAGGCCGCCGACCAGGAACCAGGTGAGAGCGGTATAGAGGTAGAGCTGACCGATCCGCTTGTGGTCGGTGGTGGCCAGCCAGCTCCAGAGGCCACTCTCGTACTTGCGCGTCGTGCCGGCGAGTGCAGGCGCCGCAACGGTCGTTGCCATTCGTGATCTCCGGTTACTTCAGGGACGAGAGGTACGCGGCGATGTCGGCGATCTGCTGATCGTCGTAAGCTCCCATGGCGTGCGGGAGCCCCTTGCCCATCGCGGGCATGATGCTGCCGGGCTTCATCGCGGGCGCATCCTTGATCCACAGCGCGAGGTGCTTCATGTCGTTCGGGTACAACCCACCAGCGATCGTGTAGCGGCTCCCCACGTGCGTGAGGTTCGGCCCGATCACGCCGGGCGAGACCCCCTGGATGGTGTGGCACCCGATGCACGCGCCGGTCTTGAAGAGCTGGGCGCCGCGCGCCGGATCGCCGTTCACGGTGGAGATGGTGAGCCCAGCCGGGGTGGGCGTCTCGGGGATCAGCCACTTGGGCACCCGATCGCGCGGCCAGATCCCATCCGCGCCCTCGGCGGCTGGCGCCGGCGTGGTGGGCGCGGCCGCGGCGACCTGCCCCGCCGGGGAGGCGGCGCCCTTCTTGGACGTGTCCGCCCCCGGCACCGGCGCCGCGGCGGCCGCGAACGCCGGACCGGTCTTCTGGTGGGCGATGTAGGCCTCGAACTGCTGCGGGCTCACGGTGAACACCTTGAACCGCATGTTCGAGTGCGACGCGCCGCAGTACTCGGCACAGAAGCCGTTCCAGGCGTACGACGAATCCGGCGTGAACCAGAGATAGTTCGTCCGGTTCGACACCAGATCGCGCTTCCCGCCGAGCTGCGGGATCCAGAACGAGTGGATGACGTCGTTCGTCTTGAGGTGGAAGTTGATCGTCCGCCCCACCGGCAGGTACAGCTCGTTGGCCGTGACCACCTGGTACTGCGGGTAGCGGAACTCCCACCACCACTGGTGCCCGATCACCTCGACCTGGAGCGCGTTGGCCGGCGCGGGCGCCTGCGTCTTGAAGATGGTTTTAATGGTGGGGACCGCGATGAAGGCGAGAATCACCGCCGGAATCAGCGTCCACGTCACCTCGAGCGTGGTGTTCCCGTGGGTCTGCTTGGGCTCGGGATTCCCTGGTCTCGCGCGGAACTTGATCAGCACGAAGATCAGGAGCCCCTCCACGAGCACGAAGACGAGGCCGCCGAGGATGAGCAGGCGGTACGTCAGGCTGTCGATCTCGTGGCCGAATTCGGAATGGGCGCCGAAGATCGTGTTGGGGACATCGGAGCAGGCAGCCAAGCCCAGGACGAACACCGGTGTCAGCGCGGCGAGGAGGAGCCGGCGCGCGCGGTGGTAACCAGTCATCCCTTATCCTGATAGGCGTTCAGTGGGCGAGCGCGTGGTTGGAAGGAGGGCGCCCAGCCCGGTTGATGGGGTTTCGGCGCGGAAGCTATGGGCTAAACTTCGACAAAGCAAGGCAAAGCGGGTGCCCATACCCCCCTGGAACGTCCGCTCGTCGCGAGTGCGACACGCCGCGTCGGGGACTCTCCCACAGCGGGAGTCGAACGATCTACTCCACGCGCTCGAGCCGCGGATTGGGCCGGTACGAGCGACCGGCCTTCGACTCGGGACGGCCATCCACGAGCACGATGTCGGCGGTGAAATCGAAGCGCCCGCCGAAGAGCGACGAGCCCACGCCGTAGGAATCCACCGGCACCCCCGCCTCCTCGAACGAGCGGATCTTCTCCACCGTGAATCCGCCGGAGACCACGATCTTCACGTCGCGGAAGCCCGCCGCGTCGAGCGCCGTCCGCACGTTCCGGACGAGCTGCGGATTCACGCCCGTCGGCTTGAACGTCCCCATCTGCGGGATGATGGATTGGTCCACCATGTTCTCCGACGTGTCGATCCGCACTCCCCACAGCCGGCCGCCGAGCGCGCGCGCCACGTCGAGGCTGGTGCGGACGCAGTCGTTGTCGTAGTCGACGAGCGTGATGATCTGCACGTCGGGGGACATGTACTCCGCGAACTTCCGCGTCGCGAGCACGGTGTCGCCGCCGTACGCGGCGATCAGCGCGTGCGGCACGGTGCCGATCCCCTTCGACCCCCACCAGCTGGCCTGCGCGTCGGTGGAGACGCCGATGGCCCCGGCGATGTGCGCCGCGTAGCCATCCCCCGTCTGGACCAGCCAGTGGTCGTGGCGGGCCGGGAAGAACATCACGGTCTTGGGGGACGCGGCCTCCACCACGCGGCGCGTGTTGGTCCCCACCCGCGTGCGGCGGGCGAGCACGCCGAGGTACAGCGTCTCGAGGTGCGCGAAGGAGGCGTAGGGCCCCTCGATCGTCATCACCGTCTCCCACGGGTCGATCGGGTCGCCGTCGTACAACGCGTGCACCTCCAGCGCGCTCCAATCATCGGAGCACAGCTTGAGGATGGCGATCGCCTCGTCCATCCCCCCCAGGTACGCGTGCTCCTTCCCGAACACCTGCATCGTCACGCGCGGCGCGTGGTGGTCGGCGAGCAGGATCTCCCGTGCCCGGACGAAGTACTTGTCCGAGTAGTACCCTTCCCGCATGCGCTCCACGGGAAGATGGAAGACCGACGGGTCGAGCCTGGGCTTGCGGGGCATCGCGGACGGGCGGCGGGAGCGGTCAGCGGTCGTGATTGGCCATCCTCGCCGGGTCGAGGATCTCGTCGAGCTGCTGCCGCGTGAGCAGGCCGTGCTCCGCCACCACCGCGGCGACGCTCTTCCCCGACTGGAGCGCTTCCTTCGCCACCCGCGTCGCGGCCTCGTAGCCGATCGCCGGGAGGAGCGCCGTCACCACGCCAATGGAGTGCTCCACGAAATACCGCATGCGCTCGGGGTTGGCGGTGATTCCCACCACGCACCGCTCGCGCAGCACGACGCAGGCGTTGCCGAGCGACTGGAGACCGCCGAGCAGGCGGAAGGCGATCACGGGCTCGAACACGTTGAGCTGGAGCTGCCCCGCCTCGGCGGCGATGGTGACCGTCACGTCGCCGCCGATCACGTCGAAGCACACCTGGTTCACGACCTCCGGGATCACCGGGTTCACCTTCCCCGGCATGATCGAAGATCCAGGCTGCCGCGGGGGAAGGTTGATCTCCCCGAGCCCGGCGCGCGGCCCCGAGCTCAGGAGCCGCAGGTCGTTGCAGATCTTGGAGAGCTTCACCGCGCAGCGCTTCAGCACCCCGGAGAGCTGCACGAACACGCCGGTGTCCGCGGTGGCCTCCACCAGGTCGGGGGCGGTGACGAGCTGGAGCCCGGTGACCTCGGCCAGGTGGCGCCGCACGGCCTCGGCGTAGCCCGGAGGCGCGGTGATCCCGGTGCCGATCGCCGTCGCCCCCATGTTGATCTCGCGGATGAGCGCCTGGGTCTCGGTGAGGCGGTCGATGTCCTCGAGCATCGTGTGCCCGAACGCGGCGAATTCCTGGCCGAGCGTCATCGGCACCGCGTCCTGGAGCTGCGTGCGTCCCATCTTGAGCAGCGCGCCGAACTCCTCCCCCTTGGCGAGGAAGGCGTCCGCGAGCTCCCGCATGGCCGTCTTGAGCCGGTCGATGCTCGTGTGGAGCGCCAGCTTCACGGCGGTGGGATACACGTCGTTCGTGGACTGCGAGAGGTTGACGTGCGTGTTCGGGTGGATCACGTGGTACGCCCCGCGCGGCTGTCCCATGAGCTCCAGGGCGCGGTTGGCGATCACCTCGTTGGCGTTCATGTTCGTGGAGGTGCCGGCGCCGCCCTGGATCATGTCCACGAGGAAGTGCTCGTGGTGCCGGCCGGCGCGCACCTCGCGCGCGGCGCGCACGATGACGTCGCACAGCGCCGGGGGGAGGAGGCCGAGCTCCGCGTTCGCGAGCGCGGCGGCCTCCTTCACGGCCGCGAGCGCCTCCACGAGGGCGGGGAACTCGCGCAGCGGGACGCCGGTGATGGGGAAGTTCTCCAGCGCCCGCAGCGTCTGCACGCCGTAGAGGGCGTCGTCGGGCACCTCGCGCTCGCCGAGCAGGTCGTGCTCGGTGCGGCGGCGCCCGCCGGCGAAGCCGAGCATGCGCCCGCGTCCGGCGAGGGTGGCATCGGCGGCGCGCAGGCGCTGGGAGATGGAGCGCGCCGCGCTCGACACCAGCGCCGCGTGCAGCGACGGCCGCTCCTGGAGGAGCGACCGCACGTCGAGCACGTTCCAGTACACCAGGGTCGTCGGCTCGAGCGTGCGCGCGCTCGTGCCGTGGGGCGCATCATCCTCGAGGAGCACCCCTTCGCCGAGCGCCTCGCCGGCGCCGAGCGTCGCGAGTCGCATCGGGCGGCCATCGGCCCCCTTCTCGATGGCGACGCTGCCGCGCTCGATCACCGCGAAGACGCCGCGCTGGTCCCCCTCGCGGAAGATGAAGCGGTCGCCCTCGAACGTCGCGGTGTTCGCGGCCTCGGCGAGGGCGCCGAGGTCCGCATCGGAGAGCGCGTGAAAGAAGGCGATGCGCCGCAGCGCGTCGCCGGACTGTGGCATGGTCATGGCCCCGGGAAGCTACACCGGCTCCGCGACTGGCGGCAACCTGCGCCTCCCGCGTATTCTCCGGCGATGACCCGAATCCAGGCCCATCTCGTGTGCATCGCCCTCGTCGCCGTGGACGTGATCGTGCGCACGTGGCGCTTCCAGTGGATCCTGCGCGGGCTGCGCTTCGATGTGCCGTTCCGCGACGTGCTCGCCCTGAACCTGGTGGGGGACGCGGCATCGGCGATCACGCCGCTCCGGATCGGCGGGGAGCCGGCGCGCCTCGCCGCGCTCGCGCGCGAGCGCATCCCGCTCACCGCCGGGCTGGTGGCGGTCGGGATCGAGATCGTGGTGATGTGGCCGGTGATCCTGATCGCTTCGGGGATCCTCGCGCTCCTCTACGCGCCGCAATGGTGGACCGAGGTGGAGCCGCATCTCGCGAGCACGGTGCGCGTGGGGTGGCCGTGGGTGGCGCTGGTGGTGGCGGCGTCGGTGCTCACGTGGATCGCGGCGCGGCGCGCCTTCCCGAGCGCGTCGCACACCGTGCGGCGAAGCATGCGCCGGGCGCTCGCCTACGCGCGGCGGATGCCGCGGTGGCCCCTCCTGGCGGGGATCCCGCTCACGCTGGTTGGGCTCGCGGCGCGCGTGGCGATCCTCCCCGTGCTGGCGCTCACGCTCTCCTCGCCGCCGCCGATCGGTCCCCTGAGCTTCGCGTCGTTCGCGCTGCTCTACGGGCAGCTGCTCCTGCCCACGCCGTCCGGCGCGGGAGTGGTGGAGCTGGGCTTCCTCGGCGGCGCGGTCGGCGACCTGGGGGGAGAGCTCGGCGCCATCCTTCTCCTGTGGCGCTTCTACACGACGTTCGTGCTGGTGGCGCTCGGGCTGGTGCTCGGCGTCCGGCACTACGGGCGCGCGGCGGTGTCGGCGATGCTCCGGGGGCGGCCCGCGGCCGCCGCGGCGCGCGCCGTTCCGGAGCGCGACTGAACCCTGACCCATTTCCAGCGGAGAGATCCTTCGTGCACCAACGTCTTTCGCTCGCGCTCGTCGCCGCGATCGTCATCGGCTGCGCTTCCGGCGGTGCCACGGCCACCCACCCGGCCGGACGCGCCGCGGCGCCGGCGGCGCCGCTCGACATCGCGTACCACATCGCGATGCCGGACACCCTCGGTCACCTGTACGAGATCGGGATCGACATCGGCGGCGTGACCGGCGACTCGCTCGAGCTGCAGATGCCCGTGTGGTCCCCGGGGCGCTACGCCCGCATGGACTTCGCGCGCAACGTGCGCGACTTCACCGCGGCCGGGGAGGACGGACGTCCCGTGCGGGTGCAGCGCGCGTCGGGATCGCTCTGGCGGCTGTACCCGGGCGGCGCCTCGCGCGTGCGCGTGCGGTACGCCGTGTTCGCGGACAACCTGTCCGGCACGTTCAGCGTGCTGGACACGGCGCACGCCAACTGGAACGGCGCCTCGCTCTTCATGTACGTGGTGGGGCACAAGCCCGACCCGGTGCGCCTGACGATCGAGCCGCCCGCGGGGTGGCACATCATCAACGGCGACGCCGTCACGCCCGACCAGCGCGCGTACCGCTTCGAGAACTACGACCGGCTGATCGACACGCCCACCGAGGTGGCGCGGTCGTTCTCCGTGGACAGCTTCCGCGTGGACGACCGGTTGTACCGCGTGCTCCTGCACCACAACGGCCCCGAGCACGGGCAGCACGAGCGGTTCCTCCAGGGCGTGGAGCGGATCGTGCGCTACGAGAACCGCGTGATCGCGCCGCCGCCGCTGTCGATGTACACGTTCATGTTCAACGTGGGCTACCCGGGCGCGGATGGGATGGAGCACCTGTACTCCACGCAGATCGAGGTGCCGCACCCGTGGACGGACGACAGCGCGTCGGTGCTCCCGGCGCTCGAGGATGCGGCGCACGAGTACTTCCACGTGTGGAACGTGAAGCGGATCCGTCCCGCCGCCCTCGGCCCGTTCGACTACGCCACGGAGCAGTACCAGCCCAGCCTGTGGGTGGCCGAAGGGTGGACGCAGTACTACGGAGAGATCGGGATGATGCGCGCCGGCGTGGTGGACAAGGCGGACTACTATCGGACGCTGGAGCGCGAGATCACGGCCAACCTCGAGACGCCGGGGCGGAAGGAGGTGTCGGCGCGGATGGCGTCGTTCCTCGCGCCGTTCTGGGATGGCGCCTCCACGCCAATGAAGACCGACCCGCGCAACAGCTACTTCACCTACTATTTCAAGGGGAGCGGGCTGGCGCTCCTGCTCGACCTCCAGATCCGCGCGCGCTCGAACAACGCGCGGTCGCTCGACGATGCCCTGCGGAACCTGAAGCGCCTGAGCTGGGACGCGCCGAACGCGAGCTACTACCTGCAGGGGCGTGGCTACACCGAGGCGGACGTGGAGCGCGCGGTGAGCGAGGCGATGGGAACGGACATGCACGCCTGGTTCGAGCGCTACGTCGGGGGCGTGGAGGACCCGCCGTTCGCCGAGACGCTGAAGCTGGCCGGGCTCGCGCTCACGCCGCACGAGGAGGAGGGGCGGCGCATGTGGGCGGTGGAGGAGATCCCCGACGCCACGCCGGCGCAGCGCCGCGTGCGCGACGGGTGGCTCACCGGCACCACCACCGGCCAGACGGAGAGCAGACGATGAAGCGCCCGCTGATCTTCTGGGATGTGGACACGCAGCACGACTTCATGCATCCCGACGGGAAGCTGTACGTGCCCGACGCGCAGGCGATCACGCCGCACCTGAAGCGGCTCACCGACTTCGCCCACGAGCGGCAGATCCACATCGTGGCGTCCGCCGATGACCACGAGCCGGGGCACCGGGAGCTCTCGGCGGCGCCGGATTTCGAGGAGACGTTCCCCGAGCACTGCATGCGAGGGACGCGCGGCGCGGAGAAGATCGAGGAGACGCGCCTGTTCTCGCCGTACGTCATCGAGCCGGAGCCGGTGCCGCACGAGGAGCTCGCGCGGCGGCTGTGGGGGCACGGTGGGGATGTGCTCATCCGCAAGCACTGGTTCGACGTGTTCACGAACCCGAACACGGAGACGCTGCTGGAGGCATGGGATCCGACGGAGATCGTGGTGTACGGCGTGGCGCTGGACGTGTGCAACCGGTACGCGATCGAGGGATTCCTGGAGCGGGGGATCCCGCGGATCCACCTGGTGGTGGATGCGACGAAGGCGATCCACCCCGAGCGCGCCTCGGCGCTGCTCGAGCAGTGGAAGGGGGCGGAGGTGAATCTGGTGTCCACGGAGGACGTGGTCAGCGGCCGGTTGGTGTGACGGGGGACCGCGCCTGGCGCGGCGAAGGACGACAGCGGCCTCGGCCGTTGTCGTCCTTTTTGTTTGTGCGCAATCCCAAGTGGACGGAGCGAACGGGATGTGTTATTAGTGTTTCCTAAGAATTACGGCGATGTGACGTTCCGACCGATATCTGGCCCTGCTCCAGTCACGGTAAGCGTCGCATCGCGCCCGTAGGGTCTGGGCATTCAGCGGTGGGCGGTACCCATGAAGCTCCTCGTGATCGACGACGATCGGATGGTTGCCGAGCTCATCCGGCGTGGCCTCCGTGAGGAAGGCTACGCGATCGATGTCGCCAACGATGGCACCGCCGGCAGCATGCTGGCCTTCGTGAACGCCTACGACGGGATCATCCTCGATGTGATGCTCCCCGACCGCACCGGGCTCGAGATCGTCCAGGAGCTCCGGCTCGAGGGACAGAAGACCCCTGTCCTTCTCCTCACCGGCAAGTCGGCGAAGGAAGACGTGATCCGCGGGCTCGACCTCGGCGCGGACGACTACCTGGTGAAGCCGTTCGACATCGATGTGCTGAAGGCCCGCGTGCGCGCGCTCGTGCGCCGCGGGGGCGCGCACCGCACGGAGCGGATCGCGTTCGGCGGCATCGTCGTCGACCGGCTCCTGCACACCGCCACCGTGCAAGGGCGCAAGCTCCAGCTCACGCCGAAGGAGCACAGCCTGCTCGAGTACCTCCTGCTGCACGCCGAGCAGGTGGTGTCGCGTACGGAGCTGCTCGAGAAGGTGTGGGACCTCCACTTCGATCCGGGCTCGAACGTCATCGACGTGCACGTGGCGCGGCTGCGGAACAAGCTGCGCTGGAAGGGCGCCGCGCCGGAGCTGGCGACCGTGCGCGGCGTCGGCTACCGGCTCACGCTCGAAGCGGATGCGGACTGACCGGCCGCGGCAGGGGAGGCCGCGTCGACCCGCATGAAGCCATCGTCATCTCCTCTTCACGAATCCGTCATGCGTGCGACCACAGAGTGTCGTCGGGCCGCCACGCGGCGCTCGGGTGCGCCGGGGCGCACGGGTCGGCGAACGCGGGATGAATGCTGATGCTGTCATCCACGACCAAGGTGCGCCTGGTGTTCTGGTCGGCGCTCATGATCCTGACCCTCGTCAGCTTCGTGGCGTTCCAGAGCATCGTGGATCTCGCGGACAGCTCGCACCGCCTCGAGCGGACGCACCGCGTGCTGGAGCAGCTCGACAGCCTCGACGGCCTCCTGCGCGACGCGGATGCCGCGCGGCGCGGCTATCTCAGTGTGGGCGACGACGCGGACCTCGCCGCCTACCAGGAGCAGATGCCGCACGTGACCGAAGTGCTGGCCACGCTCCGGACCATGCTGGCATCCGACGTGGGGCAGCAGCGGCGGATCGACTCGGTGACCCCGATGATGGACAGCGCGATCACCGTCATGCGGCAGGCGATGGCGCTGGGAGCGTCGGAAGGGGGCGCCAGGGGCGCGGTGCTCGCGGCGCTCGATCGCGGCACGGCGCCATCGCGCGCGGTGCGGAGCGTGGTCGGCTCCATGAAGGCCACGGAGCTCAAACGCCTGCAGACGCGCTGGGTGAGCCAGCGGATCAGCGCCCGCCAGACGGCCCTGATGATCGTGTTCGGCTTCCTGCTCGCCTCCGGCATCCTCCTCGTGGTCACCATGCGGCTGGAGCACAACCTGGCCGAGCGCCTGCAGGCGGAGCGACACGCGCTGGAGGCGAAGCAGGTGGCGGAGTCCGCGAGCCGCGCGAAGAGCGAGTTCCTGGCGCGGATGAGTCACGAGCTGCGCACGCCGCTCAACTCGGTGATCGGGTTCTCCGGCGTGCTCATACGCAATCGCGCGGGGCACCTGCAGGAGCAGGAGATCACGTACCTCGAGCGCATCCGCGACAACGGGATGCACCTGCTCAGCCTCATCGACGAGATCCTCGATCTCACGAAGATCGAGGCCGGCAAGCAGCGGCTGATGCTCGCCAGCGTGGACATCGGCCAGCTCCTGATGGAAACGGTGGCGCAGCTCGAGGGGCGGCTGATCGGCAAGGACGTGTTCATCCGCATCGACGCGCCGGCGCAGATGGCGCCGATCGAGAGCGACCGCGGCAAGCTGAAGCAGGTGCTCATCAACCTGCTCGCGAACGCGATCAAGTGGACCGACGCCGGGAGCATCACGCTGCGCGTGCACGTGGACGGCGGCGTGATGCGTCCCGTGCGCATCGACGTGATCGACACCGGCATCGGCATCGCGGAGGAGCATCAGGAGGCGATCTTCGAGGCATTCGAGCAGGTGGGTGACTGGCCCGCGCGCCAGCATGGCGGCACGGGGTTGGGGCTCACGATCTCACGGTCGCTCTGCCAGTTGATGGGCTACGATCTGACGGTGGCGAGCAAGGCCGGGGCGGGCTCCACCTTCAGCATCATCATGGACGTCCCCGTGACGCGTCCGCGAGCGGGCGAGGCGCCGGCCGCCGCGCCGGCGGGCGGAGACGGATACGCCGCGGATACGCGGCACCCCGCGGCACTGCGCCCCACGTGAGGGCGGGCCCGCGGCAACGCACTGGTCAGGAGGTGTGTCATGGTGGGCATCGTTCGATCGGCACGTCCCGCCGCCGTGCTCTCGGTGCTGGCGCTCGCGGGGTTCGGGGCGCCGGGGCGTGCCGCGCCGCCGGCACCCGCGGTCACCGCCACCGTCGTGATGACCGAATGGAGCGTCGTCATCGCGCCGCGGACGATTCCCGCGGGGAAGGCGACCATCCTCGTGCGGAACGTGGGGCGGCAGACGCACGCCGTGGAGATCGAGAACGACGCGGCGAGCACGGAGATCGAGGGAGACGAGCTCGCGCCCGGGCAGTCGGAGACGCTCGTGGTGCACCTCACGCCGGGTCAGTGGGTCGTGGACTGCTCCATGGTGAGCCCGAGCGCCAGGGGGAGCCACGCGCTTCGGGGGATGAGCACCACGCTCGTGGTGAAGTGAGCGCATCATCGCCGGTGGACCCGGAAGCCCTCCAGCGTCTGCGGCGGCTGGGCGGCGATGACCTGGTGCGGCGCATGATCGAGGTGTTCCTCGAGGATGCGCCGAAGCGACTCGTGGCCGCGCGCCGGGCGGTGGAGATGGACGACCTGGATGGCGCGCGGCGGGCATCGCACTCGCTGAAGTCCGCCGCCGGGATCCTGGGCGCGCGCGAGCTGCAGACCGCGGCCGAGCGGATGGAGGCGTGGGCGGATGCGTCGGACGTGGAGCAGGTACGCGGGATGATGCACGAGCTCGAGACGATGTTCACGGTCGCGAGAGCCGAGCTGGAAGCGCAGCAACGGAGGGTCGCCGAATGAAACGGATCGCCATCATCGAGGACAATCCCGATAACCGACTGCTCGTCCGCGCCATCGTCGGGGATGCGTACGAGCTGGATGAGTACGAGCTGGGATCGGATGCCCTGGCGCACGTGGGAGATGATGGCGTGGACCTGCTGCTCGTCGACATCTCGCTGCCGGAGATGGATGGGATGGAGGTGGTCCGGCGCGTCCGGGCGGACGCCGCGCTGCGTCACCTCCCCACGATCGCGCTCACGGCGCACGCCATGGCCGGGGACCGCGAGCGCTTGCTCGCGGCGGGCTTCGACGACTACGTGGCGAAGCCGATCGTGGACGAGGGCGTGCTGCTCTCGACGCTCGAGCGCTGGCTGAGCACTCCAGCGCGCCGCCGTCCTGCCGCCGGCGCGCCGCCGGCATCGTGAAGGGACCGTAATAGGAGCTTCACCGGGCGTTCATGCGCACGTCCTAGCTTCTGGGCCGGCGTCGAGCTCCGCGCGCTCCCACTCCGGCCGCCGCGGGTGGAGTGTGAGCCGCGGGGCCGGCGCCGCCACGCCGCACTCGCGGAGGTCTCATGCGCATTCTCGGCCACACCGTGCCGCGCTGGATCGTGCTCGCGGCCGTCCCGCTGCTCGCCGTGATCGTCGTCGGTCTCATCGTCTCGTGCTCGGGAGACCGCCCCGCTGGACCTCGGAGCGTGCGCGCCGGCGTGGTCGCGGACTCCACCGCACCGCCGCCCCCGGCGCCCGTGGTGTTCGTGGGCGCCGGCGACATCGCCGGATGCACGTCCAAGGGCGGGATCAAGGCCGGCACCATCGGGACCGCGGCGCTGCTCGATTCCATTCCCGGTACCGTGTTCACGATCGGCGACAACGCGTACGAGCTCGGCGCGGCGGCCGATTTCGCGAACTGCTACGCCCCGAGCTGGGGGCGCCAGAAGGCGCGCACGTACCCGTCGATCGGGAATCACGAGTACGACCTCGGCACGCCGCAGGCGTACTTCGACTATTTCGGTCCGATCGCCGGCGATCCGAGCAAGGGCTACTACAGCTTCGACCTCGGGGCGTGGCACATCATCATGCTCAACAGCAATCAGGACTACGTCCCCACCAAGGCGGGAACGCCGCAGGAGCTCTGGCTGAAGGCGGACCTCGCCGCGAGCACGAAGCGCTGCACGATCGCCATCTGGCACCACCCGCGATTCTACTCCAACGACGCGCCGTCGCTACCCGGCGTGCGCGGCTACGTGAAGGCGTTCTGGGACGACCTGTACGCCGCCAACGCGGAGATCGTGCTGGTCGCGCACCAGCACTGGTACGAGCGCTACGCGCCGATGACGCCGGACGGCGTGGTGGACACGGTGCGCGGCATCCGCCAGTTCATCGTGGGGACGGGGGGGAAGAGCATCAGCGCGCCGACCTCGATCTACCCCACGAGCGAGGTCCAGAACGGCGACACCTATGGCGTGATCAAGCTCACGCTCGATACGGCCTCGTACACCTGGCAGTTCATCCCGATCAAGGGGCAGACGTTCACCGATTCCGGGAGCGGGCGCTGTCACTGAGGGATGGGCGCGGGCGGCGCCGGGGCCGGGGGGGGCGGGAGCCGGGCGGGGCCGGCCGCCGGGCTCGCCGCCCCGCGCGCGGGGGGGGGCTGCAGGGCGCGCACCGCGG
>CAMLEQ010000007.1 GCA_946479015.1 uncultured Gemmatimonadota bacterium
GGGCCGACCCGCGCGCGAGAGCCTGACGTTGCGCGACCGCGGCGCGTTCGACCCAGTCGATCGCTTCCGCCAGCTCTGAATCGGACAGATCGGGATACGAGTCGACGAGCAATCGCTGGAGTGTCTCCAGCTCGACCGGGGGCATGACCGAGTGCGGGCGGCGCCGGCCAACGAGCAGCATTGCACGTACGTGCTCGAGGGGAGCGCCCGGGTGGCGGGCGAGGCGATTCTCGACGATGGGAAGCGCGCGGTCGATTGCGCGTTGAAGAGACGAGGGCCCGTCGTGTTCAGTCATGGAATGGCGTTGCGGCCTTTCGCGGCGTTCTGTGGGGAGCGATTAGTCTCCACGTGTGATGATGGTCGGGCCTGGGGGACGCTGTCCACGCACGCCCATGTACGAATCCAAGCGCCCGCCAGCATCAGCAGCTGGCCAGATCGCTCACGCCGGCGCAATCAACAGGCGATACTCTCGGCTCGTCCCCGTACCATCCCACTCGTCCCGGACGATCCCGAAGCCCGCGTTGGGTACCCAGCGCAGGCGCTGGTTCGGAGCGCGCTGCAGGAGCGCGAGGAGCTCATCGGCCGACGCCCACAGCTGCCGCTCGCTCGGTAGCAGCCCCCAGGAGCGCCGGGCCTCGATCTCGCGCTCGAGCTCCGCGCCAGTCCGCGGGCGGATCTCCACGAGCGCGAAGAGGTCCCGCCAGTGCTGGTGATCCATGATGCCGGAGTCGAGCACCGCCTGGGCCGAGGCCTGGAGGGCGGCCGCCGTCATCGTGACGATCCCGCGCTCATCACTGAAGAAAGGCCCGAGGTCGTAGTCGTTCTTGTAGCCCGCGAAGGCGTGCACGCCGAGCGCTACGCCGGCGAGTGGTACGGGCTCCCACTCGCCGGAGCGGCCGGCGACGCAGAGTTGGACGACCGCGAGGTCAGGGAACGAGAGGGTACGCAAAAGCGTGGGAATCTGAGATTTCTGGAGCGGTCTAGCGCCCCAGCCAAGCTGCAAGCGTGCCCAATAGGAAGCGCGGGCGCAGCTCGCGCAACTCCGCAGGGCGCTTGTCAGTTTCAGCGTTCGCTAGAACGCTCGGTCGAGATGACGGCATCAGTCGGTGATTCCAGCTGCGGCAGCGAAGGCCACAACTCGCCCGGCAGAGTAGCGTAGGCGAAGAAAGCTCCATGCGGTGGCGCGAAAATCCTTGGCGTGTCGGACCTCGGAGGCTGCGTAAATGACCACCCCGGAACTGTCTCGCCCGCGACCGCCCAAACGCCGTTCAACCTCCGAGCGCGAAAGCCCGAGCTCAATTCCGCGGTCCGTTCGAACACGCATCGCGCTGGACACGGTCCGGCAATCGCGCGCCAGGACGGAGTCCTCAGCGGCGGTCGCACTTCCCGCCGCGATGGCTTCGAATTGGGTGATGCGCTCGCCTGCGCCCATGTCGTCGCTATCGAGATGATAGGAGGCGTGCGAGGAATCCATTGACCGATAGCAAGCCTGATAGCGGCTCCCTCCAGCATCACCGGTATGCGCGATCGGCGTGGGGCCGAGGCGCTTCGCGATCTGCCCGAACGTGGTCTCGCCCAGGTAGAGCTGCATGGAACCGAGCGCAACTCGCTCGACCGGTAGCTTCGGTGGAGCAAGGAGCACGAGTACAGCGAGGAGGAGAATGGATCTGCCGTTCATTCGAGCTGTGGAGCGTTCTGACGCCCGGCGTTCAGCCGCCGGGCTTCATTCATAGTGCGGCCGCGCAGCGGCCGCTCCCATAGCAAGCCCGGTCGGCTGCAACGGCTCGTTAGGGCGCCGCGCCGTCGCCCGCCCGCCGCTTCGGCTGCAACTCTGCCTTGAACTCAGCGAAGACGGGGTTGCTCGCGGGAACTCCTATCGCCACCAGTCTCTCGCTCACCTCACCGAGAAGCGGGCGAACGGAGGGGCCGATCTCTGATCCATACTGGATCCCTGGGCCAGCTGACGGTACTGGTTCAACCGATCGAAAGGTGGGTCCCAAAGCCTTGTACTCCTCATAGAAGCTCGCTAGCACGCCCGCTGCCGCATACATCGCGCATTGCAGCAGCAGGATCACCTCGGCGTGGTACGTTGGAGCCTGGTGAGTGAGCATGAGGTGCCACGGGCTGACCAGACGGCCATCCTTTGTCGTGTAGGGGTGCGCGAGAATCGTGTTCCGGAAGGTGCGGATCCCACGCCACACGTTGATGCGCCCGATCAGAGGCGCAACGGCTTTCCGCGCGCTCGCTACCCGAGGCTCCTGCTTAGCCAACCTCCCGAAGTCGTCCCAGACTTCCAGGAACTTGCTGATAAGGATGAGCCCTTGGTTCGCGAGCGAAAACAGTAGGCCGTCCGGTATGCTCGCAGCGGCATCCCCAGTACTGAAGTACCCGCGCAGTAGCACCTGCACTTCGAGCGTGGTCATACGCAAGCGCCAGAGTTCGCGCTCAAGTCGAGTGAGCGCGTCGCCTCGGGCGGGATGTAGCACTTGGGGGATCGAAGCTCGCACTGGCAGGATGTCTGCTGTCGCCCTAACGCTGGAGCTCGGCTGCGGCGGCCGCATCCGCGGGCGCCACGCACTTCAATAAGCATCATGCGCCGGCAGGCGCACCACCTGACGAATGCTCGCGCCGTCTGCTGCAGCGCCTCGTTAGCCCGTGCCGCAGGCGACCTACGGCGTGTTCTCGCCCGAGCTTAGTAGCCAGAGGTGGTGGATGACTCCGCCATCCACCCAATATGCCGAGGCACCGACATCCGACCAGCCAGAACGCGTGGCCGTCATACGCTCTCTCGTGGCGACGAGATGACCGGACACGAAATAGTCGAGGATTTCGAAGCGGCTGTCCGGCACGTGACTGACCGCGCTCTGATACATCGCACGCTGCTTGGCTCGGTCGGCGACGATGAGGCTATCCCTGCCGCCGGCGGCGGATACCGAGTACTGCACTGTATCCGCGAGTGTTCGCAGAATGGCGTCGATGTCGTGTGCGTTCTCGGCGTCGAGATGCGCACGGACCACCGCGATCTCAGCGGCCGAGTCGGTCGCGAACGATGTAGCGGAGGCCGCTGCCGATTGCACCTGACAGCCAGCACACGCCACTACGGCGGTGAAGACGGAGATCGACAGTATGCGACTTTTCATCGTGGCCGATGCATCGGGCTAACGGTAGTTAGACGAAACAGTATAGTCGGTATTACCGTATTACCGTGCGACCTGCACAGCATAGCTCGCGCTGGTTCGGCCAGCAACAGTTCGCGACAAAGTCGCGCAGCGACTGTGTTAGGTGCCGAACGAATCTCCAGTGCCCGCGGGAATCGACTACGAGATCTGTGATCGTCCGGTCCCGACAACCCGGATCGACGTGATGCCCCGACGCGGGCATTGGTTCGGTATCGATGTCGACCGTCATTGTCGGCAGCGGTGGATGGTGAATCGACGCGAGCCACGAAGCGACCCGCGGCGTCTTCACCCCACGACCACCCTACCGATCACCCCGAACGCGCTCAGAATCCCCACGACGGTCAACACCGCCGTCGCGCCCAGCGCACTGCCCACCCACCGCCATCGCCGCGGCGACCCCCGCAGTGCACCACCCCACGCGATCGCCGCCCACAGCAGCCCCTCGATCAGGAACCACGGCTCGTTGAAGAACAGCACCTGCAAGTCGACCTGCCTCCGGTCGATGGTCCGCCAGAACTGATAGCTGATCGTGAGCGCACCCGTCAGGCTGGCGACGCGATCCGCCATGTCGATCAGCGCGTGCGAGGCGCCCCCCACCGCGATCAGCCAGCAGAAGGCGAGCAGGACTGGGCGGGCACGCTCGCTCCCCCACGCGCGCAGCAACACGAGGGGGAGCGCCGCCAGGATCAGGATCACCGTGCCTCCGGCGGCGTTCACGTACCGCCACTGCGCCATCGACACCGGCGTGCCATGCATGCCGAACGTCCCACCCAGGGCGTAGTACCACCGGTACAGCGCGTAGCCGAACGCCCACACGGCGGCCAGCCGGCTCGCCAGGACGAGAAGCCGCCCGTCCGCGCACCCGCCCCCGCTCACGACGCCAGCACCATCTCGAGCGCCTGCGCGAGCCCGCCCTCGTCCACGTGCGCCACGGTGCATCGCGCCGCCTCACGCGCCTCGGCGTCGGCGTTCCCCATGGCCACGGGGTGGCCCACGAGGCGCATCGCGGCGGCATCGTTCGCCCCGTCCCCCACGAACATCACCTCCTCGAGCGACACGCCGTACTCCCCGGCGATCGCGCGCACGGCGGTCGACTTGTCCACGCCCGCTGGGGTGAGGTTCAGGAAGTGCGTGTCGGGCATGAGGGGCGAAGTGGATGGAGACACTTGCAGCCCTGGATGCGGCTCGCCGATCACCGCCGCCGACTCGGCGCGCGGCACCAGCCACTGCGCCCTGACCACCGGCCCCGCGAGCGCGTCGAGCGGGCGCGTGGCGAAGGGGACGCCGAGGAGCGCGGCATGGCTGCGCGCCAGCGCCTCGTCGCCGTGAAACACGTAGTCGTCGTCGGCATACAGCTCGAGCAGGCGCCCGGTCGCGCGCGCCCGCGCCACGAGCATGGCGACGATCTCCTCCCCCATCCGCGCCGACCGGGAGCGCCCGCTGGCGAGGTGCAGCACGCTCGCGCCGTTCTGGAAGCTGTGCCAGCCGGCGCCGTCGAGACGGTCCGCGTACTCGCGCGCGAGGCCGAACGCCGGACGCCCGGAGCAGATGGCGAGACGGATGCCCGCGGCGCGGACTCGCGCCGCCGCGCGCCACACCGCGGGATCGACGGCGCCGGCGGAGCCCACCAGCGTGCCGTCCACGTCGATGCACACGAGCCGGATCACCCTACGCACTCCGTCCGCCCCCGCCTTCCTGCCCGCGAGCTCCGAGCCGGGCGGCCTTCGTGATGAGATAGTCCCGCTCCGGTGCGTTCGCCGTGCGCTCCGCCGCGGCGCGGTAGCGCGCGATGGCGCCCTCGCGGTCGCCGGCCCGCTCGAGCAGGTGCGCGCGGACGGCGTCGAGGCGGTAGTGCCCCGCGATCCGGGCGTCGTCGTCGAGCGCCTTCAGCATCTCGAGCCCCGTCATGGGACCGTGCACCATTGCGGCGGCGATCGCGCGGTTGAGCGACACCATGGGATTGTCGGAGATCCGCTCGAGCAGGCCGTAGAGCGCGAGGATCTGCGGCCAGTCGGTGTCCTCGGCGCGCGTCGCTTCATCGTGCACGGCGGCGATCGCGGCCTGGAGCCGGTACGGGCCGGCCTCTCCCCGGGAGAGCGCCTCCTCGACGAGCGCGATCCCCTCGGCGATCAGCCGCTCATCCCACAGCGCCCGATCCTGCTCGTCGAGCGGGATCAGCTCCCCACCCGCGCCGCTGCGCGCGGCGCGGCGCGCGTCGGTGAGCAGCATGAGCGCGAGCAGTCCCGCCACCTCGCCGTCATCCGACAGAAGGGCGCGAAGCATCCGGGCCAGCCGGATCGCCTCGCTCGAGAGATCGGGGCGATGCAGATCGGGACCGCTGCTGCTGGTGTATCCCTCGTTGAAGATCAGATACAGCACGTGCAGCACGGCCCGCAGTCGCTCGGCGCGCTCCGCGTCGGTGGGCATGCGGAACGGGACGCCGGAGCGCTCGATGCTCTGCTTGGCGCGGCTGATCCGCTGCGCCATCGTCGCCTCTGGCACGAGGAACGCGCTGGCGATCTCCGCGGTGGTGAGCCCTCCCACGGCGCGGAGGGTGAGCGCGATCGCCGATGCGGGGGTGAGTGCGGGGTGACAGCACATGAAGAGCAGGACGAGCGTGTCGTCCTCGTCGGCGGCGATGTCCGCATCGGGGGGCGGCACGGAGGCCCACTCGGCCCGGAGCCCGCTCGCCACGGCATCCTCGCGGCGGCGCCTCGCCACCTCGCTGCGCACGTGGTCGGCCAGACGTCTCACGGCGACGTGATGGAGCCAGCCCGCTGGATTGGCGGGGATCCCGTCCGTGGGCCACCGCGCGGCCGCCGCGATCAGCGCCTCCTGCACCGCGTCCTCCGCCGCCGCGAAGTCTCCATGCCGCCGCGCGACGACGCCGAGCACCCGCGGCGCGAGGTCGCGCAGCAGGCGCTCGATGGTGGCATCTCGCGGCTCGGGCGTCACGTGTGGGTGCTGCACTAGATTATTCTCCCCACGCGACCCTGATGCGTCAACGCCCATCCCGAGGCCCGATTTGCCGATCCGCTCCACGATGATGCTCGTGGCCGCCGCGCTCGTGGCGGGGTGCGCCTCCGCGCCCCGCTCCGGGAGCGGCACGCCCCTCCGCGTGATGTCCTACAACATCCGCTCCGGCAACGGAGACCTGGCCGGCACCGCGGCCGCCATCCGCGCGCTGGCGCCGGACGTGGTGGCGCTCCAGGAAGTGGACGTCCACTGGGCCGAGCGCAGCGGATTCGCCGACCAGGCCTCGGCGCTGGCGGAGCGGCTCGGGATGCACGCGCGGTTCGCGCGCATCTACCACCTGCCCGCGGCGAGCGCGGACCAGCCGGCGCGCGAGTTCGGGGTGGCGCTGCTCACGAGGTATCCGATCGTGCGCTCGCGGAACGACACCCTCACGCGACTCTCCACGCAGGAGGCGAACCCGGTGCCGGCGCCGATGCCGGGGCTGCTCGAGGCGACGATCGATGTGCGGGGGACGCCGGTGCGCGTGTTCGACACGCACCTCGACTACCGGAAGGATCCCGGCGTCCGCGCGCGACAGGTGCGGGAGATGCTCGCGCACATCGACGCCTCCCCGGGGCCGACGCTGGTGTTCGGAGACATGAACGCGACGCCGGATGCGCCGGAGCTCCAGCCGCTCCTGCACCGGCTGCACGACGCATGGACCGGCGCGGCCGGGCCGGGGTTCACCTACCCCGCCGAGGCGCCAGCGAAGCGCATCGACTACGTGCTCGTGTCGGCGCACTTCCACGTGCGCACGGCGACGGTGCCGGCCACCGAGGCCTCCGACCACCGGCCGGTGGTGGCGGACCTCGTGCTCGATGGGGGCGGTCGCTAGAGCAGCTTGTCGAGCGTGATCGGCAGGTCGCGCACGCGCTTCCCCGTGGCGTGATGCACCGCGTTGGCGATCGCCGCGGCGACGCCGGTGATCCCGATCTCGCCGAGCCCCTTCACGCCGATCGGGTTCACGATGGGATCGTGCTCGTCCACGAAGATCGCGTCGATGCTCCCCACGTCGGCGTTCACGGGCACGTGGTACTCGGCGAGATCGGCGTTCACGTAGCGCCCGGTGCGGCGATCCACGTGCGTCTCCTCCATCAGCGCCATCCCGATCCCCCACACCACGCCGCCGATGATCTGGCTGCGCGCGGTCTTGGCGTTCAGCACCCGCCCGCCGCCGTACGCCCCCACCACGCGCGGCACGCGCACGCGCCCGAGGTCCTCGTCCACGCGCACCTCGGCGAACACGGCGCCGAACGAGTGCATCGAGTACTGCTGCTGCTCCTCCGCCCCCTTCGCGTCCACGCGCGACTCCACCGGCTGCGCGCCGTGGCGCGCGAGCAGCGCGGTGTACGTTTCCCCCGTCGCCGGATCGGCGGCGAGGGAGAGTCGCCCCTCCGCGGCGCGCACGTCGCGCTCGGCGGCGCCGTGCAGCGGCGACGCGGGATCGGCGATCGCCATCCGCACCAGCTTCTGTCTCGCGCCGGTGGCGGCGAGGTACACCGCGGGTCCGGTGGACGACGCGGTCATCGACCCGGCGGAGAGCGGCGTGGGCGGCATCTCGGTGTCGCCCAGCTCGAACCGCACGCGCTCGGGCGGAAGGCCGAGGGCATCGGCGGCGATCTGCGTCATGATCGTGTACGTCCCGCAGCCGATCTCCTGCGTCCCCGCGCGCACCAGCGCGCTCCCATCGGGGAGGATGCGCGCCACCGCCGATGCCGGCGCCTGCCGCGCGGGATACGTGGCCGTCGCCATGCCGTAGCCGATGAGCCAGCGGCCGTCGCGCATCGAGCGCGGCTTCGGGTCGCGCCGGCTCCAGCCGAAGCGCTCCGCGCCCACGCGGTAGCATTCGCGGAGCGACTTGCTCGAGAAGGGCTTTCCGGACTGTGCGTCGCGCTCGGCGTAGTTCTTCAGTCGCAGCGCGATGGGATCCATCGCGAGCGCGACCGCCAGCTCGTCCATCGCGCTCTCCAGCGCGAAGGTGCCCGTGGCCTCCCCGGGCGCGCGCTGGAAGGAGGGGGAGCCGACGTTGAGCCTCGCGAGGTCGTGGTCGGTCTCCGCGTTGGGGGACGCGTAGAGCATCCGCGTCTGCACGGCGCTCGGCTCCAGCCAGTTCTCGAGCGTGGAGGTGCTGGAGAGGCTCGTGTGCCGGATCGCGGTGAGGGCGCCATCCCGCTTCGCGCCGAGCGTGACGCGCTGGATCGTGAGCGGGCGTCCGCCCACGGGGCCGAACATCTGCCGCCGCGTGAGGAAGAGCTTCGCCGGGCGGCCCGCCCGCTTCGCCGCCATCGCCGCGAGGAACACGTGCGACCAGGGGCCGCCCTTGCTGCCGAAGCCGCCGCCGGTGAAGTACGACACCACGCGCACGTTCTCGCGCGGGATGCCGAACGCCTTCGCCAGGCCGTTGCGCACGTTGAAGATTCCCTGCGTGGAGTCGTACACCGTGAGCCGGTCGCCCTCCCACACGGCGATGGTGTTGTGCGGCTCCATCGGATTGTGATTCTCGAGGGGCGTGGTGTAGGTGTGGTCCACCGTCACCTCCGCCGCGGCCAGTCCCGCCGCGACATCGCCGCGCGTGGTGTGCTTGGGCTCGGGGCCGGTGGGGTGCACCGCGTTCCCTGGCGCGCGCGGCGCCGTCGTCACGTCGAGATCTGGCTTCTCCTCGTCGTACGTCACGCGCACCAGACGCGCCGCCGCCGTGGCGTGCTCGAAGGTGTCGGCGATGACGAGCCCGATGGGCTGGCCGTTGTAGTGCACGCGGTCGTCCTGGAGCAGCGTGGGGACGCGCGACGGCGGTTGCCCGGGCTGCGACGTGTTGACGGCGGTGGACTCGGCCAGGCGGGGCGCGTTCGCCGGTCCGAGCACGGCGAGCACGCCGGGGGCGCGCTCGGCGGCGGCGGTGTCCATCCGGCGCACGCGCCCCTTCGCGATGGAGCTGGTGACCATCACCACGTGCACGAGGCCGGGGAGGGGAAACTCGGCGGCGTAGCGCGCGGCGCCGGTGACCTTCAGCCGACCGTCCACGCGATCCATCGCGGCGCCGACGCTCGGCCCCGCGGCGCGCGAGGCCTGCACCTTCTTCTCGTCGCTCACGCCGACACCTCCTCGAGCGCGCGCACGAGCGTGCGCTTCGCCAGCTCCACCTTGAACGCGTTCTGCTCGTGCGGCACGGCGCCGTGCAGCGCCGCGTCGGCGGCCGCGCGGAAGGACTCCCGCGTCGCCGGCTTCCCCGCCAGCGCGCGCTCCGCCGCCACCGCGCGCCAGGGCTTGGTGGCGATCCCGCCGAGCGCGATGCGCGCGGCGCGTACCGTGCCGCCGGCGAGATCGAGCGCCACCGCCGCCGAGGCGAGCGCGAACGCGTAGCTCGCCCGGTCGCGGACCTTGAGGTAGAGCGAGCGGCGCGCCCAGGAGAGCGCGGGGAGATCGATCGCCGTGATCAGCTCGCCGGGGCGCAGCACCGTCTCGCGCTCGGGGTGGGTGCCGGGGAGCAGGTGGAAGTCGCCGAACGCGATCGCGCGCGCTCCGCCCGGGCCGCGCACGCGCACGGTGGCATCGAGGGCGGCCAGCGCCACGGCGAGGTCCGACGGGTGCGTGGCGATGCAGTGCTCGCTCGTGCCGAGGATCGCGTGGCTCCGGTTCACGCCGTGCAGCGCGGAGCAGCCGGTGCCCGGCTCCCGCTTGTTGCACGGCGTCGCCGTGTCGCGGAAGTACGGACAGCGCGTGCGCTGGAGCACGTTCCCCCCGATCGTGGCCATGTTGCGCAACTGCCCGGACGCCGCCAGGAGCAGCGACTGGCTCACCAGCGGATACCGCTCCTTCACGCGCGCATCCCACGCCACGTCGCTCATGCGCCCGAGCGCGCCGAGCCGCAGCCCGCCATCCGGCAGCTCGGCCACCGCGGCGAGGGACGGGTCGTGCCGCGCCAGCGGGTTGATGTCGATGACGCGCTCCGGCGTTTCCACGTCGAGCTTCATCAGGTCGATGAGCGTGGTGCCCCCGGCGACGTAGCGCGTGCGGCTCCCGGTACCGGCGCGCACCGCATCGTCGATGGTGGTGGCCACGCCGAGCTCGAAGGGTCTCATCGTCCGGCACTCCTCGTCGCGCGCACCTGCTGGATGGCGGCGACGATCCCCGGATAGGCGCCGCACCGGCAGATGTTGCCGCTCATCGCCTCGCGCACGTCGTCGTCCGTGGGTCCCCACGGCTCGTCGAGCATCGCGACCGCGGACATGAGCTGCCCCGGGGTGCAGTAGCCGCACTGGAAGCCGTCGTGCTCGATGAAGGCGCGCTGCACGGGGTGCAGCGTGTCGCCGGTGGCGAGCCCCTCCACGGTGGCGATTCGCTTTCCCTGCTGCATCGCGGCGAAGGTGAGGCAGGAGAGCACGCGGCGGCCGTCGACGTGCACCGTGCAGGCGCCGCACTGGCCGTGGTCGCACCCCTTCTTCGGGCCGGTGATCCCGGCGTAGTCGCGCAGCGCATCGAGCAGCGTGACGCGCGGGTCGAGCTCGAGCGCGACGGTCTTGCCGTCGACATCGAGCGTCACGTGCATGAGCGATCCGGTGTCCTCCGGCGCGGCGACGATGCGCGCGAGCGGCTCGGCGCGCGCCGCGGCGCGGGCGAGGGTGAGGGCGACCGCCGCGCCCACGGCGGCGGCGATGAACTCCCGGCGCGAGCACCCCCACGCGAACGACCCCGGCGCGGCGTCTGCCGCCAGGTGCCGGCGCGAGATGCGCCCCTGCTCGTCCACCACGAAGACGGCCCAGTCGCCGGCGACGCCGTACCGGCGCGCGATCGCGCCGTGCGTCTCCAGCGACAGGCTGAGGAGCCGCACGTGCTGGCGCTGCGGGAGCTCGGCGGCGATCTCGTCGCACGCGCGGACCGATGCCTCGTGCCGCTCATCGCCGCCGTCGCCGTGGAAGGCGATCACCACCGGTTCCCCGCGAAGATCGCGGAGCCGAGCCCCCTCGGGGCCGGTGCCGTCGGGCAGCGTGAAGTCGGGGGCCTCGTCGCCGATCGCGAGGAGGGGCGCGACAGCATCGGAAAGTGAACTCATCCGCTCGCTCCGGTTGAGCCGACAGTATGCTCGCTCGAGCGGCGCGAGCGCCGCAAGATTGATGCTCGCCTCCGGTACGGCGGAAAGGGCTCGGCGCCGCCGATCGCGACCGCCGCGCGCCTCACCCCGCGCCGGCGGCGCTGAACTCCGGCAAGCGCTCCGGCCTCGCTTCCGACAGCGCGCGCTGCACCCCCTCGGCGTCGTAGTCGGTGGCGTAGACGGGCGTCCCGGGCTGCTGACGCCAGGACTCGTCGAGGCCGCCGGCGTCCACGGGATCGAACCCGAGCTCGTCGACCAGATTCATCACCACGCGCTTGGCGGCCGCGTCATCGCCCGCCACGGGGAGCGCGATCCGCTGCGGGTCCCCCTTCGGGCGCCCCAGCTCCATCAGGTGCTGCGCGTAGATGTTGTTGAACGCCTTCACCACCGGGCGGCCGAGCTGCCGCGACACCCAGCGGCTCTCCGTCATTCCTTCCTCGATCGGCGCGATGCGTCCGTCGCGCCGCGGATAGTAATTGCCGGTGTCCACGACGGCCGTGGTGGCGGGCGTCTCGGCGAAGAGCCCCTCGGGCAGTTGCGGGATGTTGCGTTCCGGGATCGTCACGATCACCACGTCGCGCGCGCGAGCCGCTTCGGCCGGTGTCACCGCGTGCGCGCCCGTCTCCGCCGCCAGCGCGGCCAGCGTCTCCGGTCCTCGCGAGTTGGCCACAAAGACATCGTGTCCGAGCGCCCGGAGACGGCGGGTGAGCGTGCCGCCGATGTGGCCGGCGCCGATGATGCCGATCTGCATGTCTCCTCCCGTGAACGAGGCCGCCCACCGCGCCGTGCACGTCACGCGACGGTGGGCGTCGACGACGTCGATCGCGTTCGCACTCGACACTCGGCTGCGCCTCGTGGCGTGTCAAGCGACGCGGGACGGGGAGCGGGCGCCGTCGCCCGCTTGCTGCCGCTCGCGCCGCCGGTCATACTCCGGGCTCAACAATCCCGCCCAGAGGTCCGTCGTTCATGACGCCCGTACTCTCCCTCCGCTGGCTGTCCGCCGCGTCCGTGGCGATCGCCAGCCTCCTCACCCCCGCGCCCCGCCCCGGCCACACTCGCCTCACCGAGCGCCCACCCGTCGACCCGGGGATGTACGCCGGCCTGCGCTGGCGCAACGTCGGTCCCTTCCGCGCCGGCCGCATCGCCGCCGTCAGCGGCGCGATCGGCCAACCGGGCGTCTTCTACGCCGGTCTCCCCGGCGGAGGCGTGTGGAAGACCACCAGCGCCGGCGCCACCTGGTTTCCGATCTTCGATTCGGTCACGAGCGTCTCGTCGGTGGGAGCGGTCGCGGTCGCGCCCTCCGATCCGAACGTGATCTACGTCGGCACCGGCGACATGATCACCGGCGGCGCGATCAACGAGGGCGATGGCGTCTACGAGTCGGTGGACGCGGGGAAGACGTGGCGGCACCTCGGCCTCGAGGCGACGAAGCAGATCCCGTCGATCCTCATCGACCCGCGCGATCCGAAGCTCGTGATGATCGCCGCGCAGGGGAACGTCCACCGGAAGAGCGATGCGCGCGGCGTGTTCCGTAGCACCGATGGCGGCGCCACGTGGACGCGGACGCTGTACGTGGACGACGAGACGGGGATCGAGAGGCTCGCCAGCGCGTACGACGAGCCGAACGTGATCTTCGCGACCACCGTGCGGCACTACACGCCACCCGGCGCCCCCGCGCGCCGGGCCGCCCCGTCCGACTCGGGGCCCACGGGCACGGCGCTGTACAAGTCCACCGACGAAGGGGTGACCTGGCACGAGGTCACCGGCGGCGGGCTGCCGCGCCTCTTCGGGCGCACGTCGGTGGCCGTGGCGATGCACACCCACGCGCAGCGCGTCTTCCTGATCGGCAACTTCGGCCTCTATCGCTCCGACGACGGAGGCGCGACGTGGCGCCGGATGGACGCCGCCGACAAGCGGATCGCGAACGGGCAGGGCGGCTACAACTGCGGCGTGTACGTGGATCCGGAGAACCCGGACATCGTCTACACGATCAACACGTCGAGCTACAAGTCCACCGATGGTGGCAACACGTTCACCGGATTCAAGGGCGCGCCCGGCGGCGATGACCCGCAGCAGATGTGGATCGACCCGACCGACGGCCAGCGCATCTTCCTCGGTCTCGATCAGGGCGCGGCGATCACGCTCGACGGCGGCGCCACGTGGAGCTCCTGGTACAACCAGTCCACGGAGCAGGTCTATCACATTGCCACCGATGCGTCGTTCCCCTACTGGATCTACGCCACGCAGCAGGATGCCGGCGCGATCCGCACGCGCGCGCGCGGCAACCTGGGCGAGATCGGACCGCTCGATTGGAGTCCGGTGCCCGGGTGGGAGTGGGGCACCGTCGTCCCCGATCCACTCCACCCGAACACCGTGTACGCCACCGGCTCGGGGGTGGTGAAGATCACCTTCCCCTCCGAGCAGTGGATCGACGTGAGCCCGGCGCAGGATCCCGAGCTCGCGCTGCGCACGTCGTTCTCGGGGCCGATGGTGTGGGCGCCGTGGAACCAGCACGAGCTGCTCGCGGGGTTCCAGTACCTCATGGCCACCACCGACGGCGGCGTGCACTGGAAGCGGCTGAGCCCCGATCTCGCCGTGCCGGCGGCGCAGGTGGCCGCGGGCTCCGGACGCGCGGCGACGCGGAGCGGCTCGGCGCAGCCGGGTGGGGCCATCGAGTCGATCTCCGCATCCACGGTGGCGCCGGGGACGATCTGGGTGGGCACGGACAACGGGTTGATCCAGGTGACGCGCGATGAGGGGAAGACGTGGCACGACGTCACGATCCCCGGGCTCCCCGACCCCACGCACGCCGACATCTCGGCGATCGATGCGTCGCACCAGGACGCGGCCACCGCGTACGTGGCGATCGACTACCACCGCGCGGGCGACTACACGCCGTACTTCTATCGCACGCACGATTACGGAAAGACGTGGACGAAGATCGTGAGTGGCCTCCCCACCGATCAGCCGGGCGGCAGCTTCGCGCGCGTGATCCGCGCGGACACCAAGAGGGCGGGGCTCCTGTTCGCCGGCACCGAGAGCGCGATGTGGGTCTCGTTCGATGATGGTGACCACTGGCAGTCGCTGATGCTGAACCTGCCCACCACGTCGTATCGCGACATCGCCATTCGCGGGAACGATCTCGTGGTGGGCACGTACGGGCGCGGAATCTGGATCCTCGATGATTACTCGCCGCTGCGGCAGGCGGCCCCGGCGATCGCCGGAGAGCCCGTGCACCTCTTCCAGCCCGCTGAGGCGATCCGCGTGCGGCGGAACGTGAACGCCGACACGCCGTATCCCCCCGAGGTGCCGCACGCGCTCAACCCGCCGGATGGCGTGATCATCGACTACACGCTGGCGGCGAAGCCCGCGGGCGAGGTCACGCTCGACGTGATCGACGCGGCGGGAACGGTGGTGCGCCACCTGTCGAGCGCGCCGATCGCACCGGTGGAAGAGGCGGCGCAGCCGCCGGAGCCGAACTTCTGGCTTGCGACGCCGGCGCCGCTCCCCACCAGCGTGGGCGCGCATCGCGTGGTGTGGGACCTCCGCTACGATGCGCCGCCGGCGTTCACGCACACGTTCGAGATCAACGCCAACCCCGGGCTCACCCCGGCGTCACCGGAGGGGCCGCTGGCGCTTCCCGGCACCTACACCATCAAGCTCACGGTGGATGGGCGCAGCTACACGCGACAGGTGGCGGTGCGCAACGATCCCCGCTCGCACGCCACCACCGCCGACCTGCGCGCGCAGCACACGCTGCTCATGCATCTCGACGCGGGGATCCGGACGGCGTGGACGGGCTACCACGAGGTGACCGCGCTGCGCGCCGCGGTGGAGAAGGCCGCGGGCGCGAGCACGGCGGGCGATGTGGCCGCCGCGGCCACGTCGCTCGAGGCGGCGATGGACACGGTGGCCGGCGACCCGCACGGGGGGCGCGGCTTCCGACGCCGTGGCGGTCCCACACCGCCGCCAAGCTTCGTGGACGCGAGCGAGGCGCTGGTGCGACAGCTCGAGGCGCAGGACTACGCCGACATGGCGCCCACCGCGTCGATGCTCGCGGCGCAGGCGGCCACGTGCCACGAGCTCGCGGCCGCCGAGTCACGGTGGGAGCGCATCCGCACCACGGAGCTCTCGGCGTTCGACGCCGTGCTCGCGCGCAACGGGCTACCGGCGGTGGCCCAGGGGCAGCCGGTCAGGCGAGGAAAGGTTCCATGTGAATGAGCCGGAGCCCGCGGACGCGCGAGAACTCGCGATGGTCGAGCGTCGCGAGCGCGTGTCCGCGGGCCAGCGCGCTGAAGGAAGCCGTGTAGGAGCGGCTCAGTCCTCGCCGCGCGACGCGTCGCGCGCCCGCGCCCGATGCTCGGTCTCGCGGTCGAGCACCTCGCGGATGGCGGCGATCACCGGGTGGTCCGCCGTGTACTGCCGGCCGTACTCCAGGTTGAAGCGGTAGTCGAACTCGGCCGGGTTCAGCCCCTGGTTGTGCTGGAGGATCGTCTCGAGCTTGTCGAGCGCCTTGGCGAGTCGTGCCTCCGGCGTGCTCGCCGCCTCGTACTCGTCCCACAGCCCGGTGATCTCCGCGCGGAGCGACTCCGGCAGCGGCTCGAGGAGTTGGAGCAGGTCACGCCGCTCCTGCTCCGCCTTCGGCACGCCACCCGCCGCCAGCTCGCGCGCCTGCTCGGGCGCGGGCACATCGCCGCCGATCGCCTCGCCCAGATCGTGGATGAGGCAGATCTGGAGCAGCCGCGCGAAGTCCACGTCCGGGAAGGCGGGGCGGAGGACGAGCGCCATCAGGCACAACCGCCACGAATGCTCGGCCACGCTCTCCCGGCGCCCCTCGGACGTCCACGCGCTGCGCGTGACGTTCTTGAGGCGCTCGGCGGAGCGCAGAAACTCGAGCACGCCGGTGAGATCCAGAGGAGGCATGCCGTGGAATCTATCCGCGGCGCTCACCCGCGACGCCAGCCACGCGGCGGAGGTGGCTCATCGCCCCCGGCCCCGCCCGCGGCGCCCGCCGCCACCCACGCGAGCGCCTGGTCGAGCTCCGGCGCGTCGGGCAGGCGCAGCCGAAACGTGTCCTCCAGCACCCGGCGCAGCTCCGCGGCGCTGGCGAGCGTCCGCCGCTCCGTGCCGCCATGGAGATCGTGCGTGGCCAGCTCCGCATTGCGGAGCACGTGCCGGCGGCCGGGGTCCACCCGCGTGGCGATCAGGCCGGTGATGAAGTGAGAGTCCGGGTGGTGCGTGACGTACCAGCACGCCATCTGGTAGTCCTCCAGCGCCTGCTCGTGGAGGTCGAACTGATAGAGCGCCTTCCACTCCCCTCGCACCTTCACCTCCATCACGTACCCGTCGTCCGCCGTGACGAGGCGATACGGCTCGTGCGTCGTGGCCTGCTCCACGTCCACGTCGAGGCGTAGCGGCGAGGGGAGCGTCATCCCGCCGAACCCCGCGTCCACGATGTACCGCTCCGTGCCGACATCCACGAGGAGCAGCATGTGGGTGCGCGGCCTGGTCACGAGCGGCGGCACGTTCCATCGGACGCGCGCCGCCAGCCCCGCGGTGCGGAAGCCGAGCGCGTCGAGTGCGTGGCGGAGGAGCAGGTTGTGCTCGAAGCAGAAGCCGCCGCGGCGCTCGTGCACGAGCTTCCGCTCCAGTGATGCGATGTCGAGCTGGATGGGCCAGCCGAGGAGCGGGTTCAGGTTCTCGAACGGGATCGCGCGCACGTGGTGCTCGTTCACCTCCCGCAGCACGGCGAGCGTCGGCTCCCGCGCGCCGCGGTAGTCGATCCGCCCGAGGTAGGCGTCGAGGTCCATCATCACGCCGCACTCCGGAGTCGCGCGTCGCGCAGGGCGCGCGCCCACCACGCGACCTCGTCGAGCATGATCGTGGCCGCACGCTCCACGACGGCGGCATCCTTCGGCTGGCCGGCGTCGTCGAACTGACCGCGTGCCATGTGAAAGCTCACCGTGTCGCGCACCGTCATCGCGTGCAGCTCGGCGAACACCAGGCGAAGCTGCTCCACCGCGCGAAGCCCGCCCGAGATCCCGCCGTACGAGACGAACGCCACCGGCTTCCTGCGCCACTCGAGCTTGAGCCAGTCGATGGCGAGCTTGAGCGATGCCGGATAGGCGTGGTTGTACTCGGGGGTGATGACGACGAATGCATCCGCGGCGGCGACCCGCTCGGCGAACTCCTGCACCGCGGGCGGCCGCTCCTGCCGGTGGATGGCCGGCAGCCCGGCCTCCGCCAGGTCGATGACGTCGACGTCCATGTCGCCGCGGCGGCGCGCGAAGTCGCCGAACCAGCGCGCCACGGTGTCGCCGAACCGTCCTTCCCGGGTGCTGCCAATGATCACGCCGATGCGCAGATTGGACTCGGACATTGCGGACCTCTTGCTCACGTGAGGTGGTAGAAGAGATTTTCCAAGATGCGAATTGGATAAGGCATGCCCCGCAATAATTCAAGCATAGGCTTGGAAAATAGTTCCTCCCCGGAGCGCTCGTCGGCCGAGCGCGTGCTGGGGCTGCTCAAGACGCGCGGACCGCAGACGGCCGCGACGCTGGGGGAGGCGCTCCGCATCTCGGGCGAGGCGGTGCGGCAGCAGCTCGCGCGGCTGGCCGGCGAGGGACTGGTCGACGCGAGCGCGGAGCCGGCGGGTGTCGGCCGTCCGGCACGCGTGTGGCGCCTGACGGACGCCGGGCATCGCCGCTTCCCCGACAGGCACGCGGAGCTGGCGGCGCAGCTGCTCACGAGCATCCGGCGCGAGCTGGGGGAGGAGGCGCTCGGGGTAGTGCTCGCCGCCCGGGAGCGCGACGTGCGGGCCGCCTACGAGAGCGAGTTGCGCGGGGCCGCCACGCTCGGCGAGCGCGTGGCGCGCCTGGCCGAGATCCGGACTCGCGAGGGGTACATGGCGGAGTGGCGGGAAGAGGGGCCCGGCGCCTTCCTGCTCATCGAGAACCACTGTCCCATCGGCGCGGCGGCCACCGTGTGCCAGGGATTCTGCGGCGTGGAGCTGGACGTGTTCCGGGCGGTGCTCGGGAGGGATGCGACGGTGGAGCGCGCGGAGCACATCCCGACGGGAACGCGGCGGTGCGTGTACCGGATCACCTCGGCGGCGCCCGCGCCTCGGCGCGCCACCGCGGGGCGCCGCCGCCGGCACCAGGACCGGTAGCCCCGATCCCGCCGGCGGCGCATCGCCCCGCGCGCCTCGTCAGGCGACGGCGGGCTCGTAGGTGCCGGGCACGAGGCGCGCGGCGATGGAGAGGCGGTTCCACGCGTTGATCGCCGCCACCGCGAGCGTCAGGTCGCACAGCTCGCGCTCGCCGAAGTGCGGACGCACCACCTCCCACACCCCGTCGGGCACGCGCCCATCGGCCACGCGCGTCACCGCCTCCGTCCACTCCAGCGCGGCGCGCTCGCGCTCGGTGTAGTACGGGCACTCGCGCCAGGCATCGAGCGAGTACATGCGCTGCTCGGTCTCCCCGATCGCGCGCAGATCCTTCCAGTGCATGTCGAGGCAGTACGCGCATCCGTTGATCTGCGACGCCCGGAGCTGGACGAGCAGGAGCAGCGGCCGCTCGATGGCGCCTTCGGCGAGATGGCGGTCCAGGGCATCCATGGCGTCGTACACACCGGGGGCGGCCTTGCCGTAGTTGAAGCGGGGTCTCATGGGCTCTCCGTGAGGTCGTGGTGGTGGATGCGCGGCGCCGTTCCGGCCGCCGTATCCGTGCGATACGTTACGGAGAATTGGACCGATCGTGTAGAGCCATTTTCCGCATTTCGATTGTACCACTTCATGCCCAAGCGAGCCGCCACCCTCCCCCTCGCCCTTCCGCCGCGCGAGCCCGGCACCCCGGCGCACCGATGGCTGTACGGCGCCCTGCGCACGGAGATCCTCGAGGGGCGGCTGCGCCCCGGCACACGCCTCCCCGCCACGCGCGACCTCGCCGTGCAGCACGCGCTCTCGCGCGGCACCGTCGTGAGCGCGTTCGAGCAGTTGAAGGCGGAGGGCTACGTGGAAGGGAGCGTCGGCTCCGGCACGTACGTGACCCGGGTGCTGCCGGAGGAGCTGCTGCATGCGTCGCGTCCGGCGCGCGGGCGCGCGGCGTCGCAGCGACGCGGGCGTCGCCCGCTCTCGGCGCTGGCGCAGCGCGCGCGGCTCTTCCCCGCGTACGACGCGCGCCCAACGCGCGCCTTCCGCGCCAACCTCCCCGCTCTCGACCTGTTCCCCACCACGCTCTGGGCGCAGCTCGCCGCGCGACGCGTGCGCGGGGCCACGACGCGGCTGCTCATGGGATGCGACCCCATGGGGTGGCGCGCACTGCGCGACGCGGTCGCCGGCTATCTCACCACGGCGCGCGGCGTGGCGTGCGCCCCCGAGCAGGTGGCGATCGTCTCGGGCGTGCAGGAGGCGCTCGACATCGCCGCGCGGCTCCTGCTCGATCCGGGCGACACGGTGTGCATGGAGGATCCCGGATATCCCGGCGCCGCGCTCGCGTTCGAGGCGTGCGGCGCCCGGGTGCGCACGGCGCCGCCGGACGACGCGGGGTTGCGGCTCGATGCCCCGTTCCTGCGCGGCGCGCGGCTCGCCTACGTGACGCCGGCACACCAGTTCCCCCTCGGCATCGCCATGCCCCTCTCGCGCCGCCTCGCGCTGCTGGAGTGGGCCCGGGGGGCCGGCGCGATGATCTTCGAGGATGACTACGACAGCGAGTACCGCTACGCCGGACGCCCCCTCCCCGCGCTCCAGGGGCTCGACCGCGACGGCGTGGTGCTCTTCGCGGGGAGCTTCAGCAAGGTGCTCTTCCCGTCGCTCCGGCTCGGCTACCTCGTGGTGCCGCCCGATCTCGTGGACCCGATCGCCGCCCTGAAGTCGCTCACGAGCCGGCACGCGCCACTGCTGGAGCAGGCGGTGCTCCACGACTTCATCGTGGAAGGACATTTCGCGCGCCACGTTCGGCGCATGCGCGAGGTGTACGCCGAACGGCTCGCCGTGCTGTTGGAGTGCGGGCGCGAGTGCCTGACCGGACTGCTGGAGGTCACCGGGGTGGAGGCCGGCCTGCAGACGGCCGGATGGCTCGCGGGCGGCATCGCCGAAGACGAAGCGGTCGCGGCCGCCGCCGCGCGCGACGTGGACGTGACGCCGCTCGGCGAATACGGGCGCCGCGCCGGCGCGCGCGCGGGGCTCCAGCTCGGCTTCGCCGCGGTGGATGCGCCGGAGATCCGCCGCGGAGCGCGCGAGCTCGCCGCCGCGCTGGAGCCGCTGGCTCGCGCGCGCCGCAACATCACCCGCGCGTCCCGCTCCCCACGAACTCCGTGACCGCCGGGCGCGCCCGGTACGCCTCCTCGGGAATCTCCGCGAGCGTGGAGTGATGGAGCATGTCCCCGAGCCCGAAGAACTGCTGGAAGCTCATGATCAGCGGACGCCACCGCACAGGGTCGATGCGGTTCGCGTGTCCCGCCATGCGGATGCGCTCATCCACGTGCACGCGCACCACGCGCACCTCGAGCGCGACCAACCGCCCCCGCCGCTCCGGCTGGCTCTCGGCGAGCGGGTGCACCCCCTCGAGCACCGCCTCGAGCTGCACCGGACACTCGGCCACGCGCGGCGGCGCCACGAGATCCGACTCCACCGGCGTGAGCCCGGCGACGCCGAACTTGTCGCGCTCGTGCCGGTAGCCCATCGCCACCTTGTGCGGGGGCACGGGATCCGAGCCCGTCGTGCGCGCGAGCCGGTTCACCTGCGCCACCTGTTCCACCGAGGGGAGATTGAGCACGCACTCTCCGGTGCGCAGTATGTTGGCTGGTGTGTGGGACCGCGCCCCGAGGCCGAGCATGCAGCTCCGCCCCAGCCACCAGGCGGAGGACATGGGCGCCAGGTTGGCCGAGCCGTCCTCGTTGAGTGAGCTCACGAGCACGACGGGGGTGCCGAAGTAGAGAATCGCGGGATCGATGACGGTATGCATGGCGAGGTTCCGAATGGTGGTTCGTGCGTTGATCGTGGATGCACGATGCACCATCGGACCGGCGGCGGGCGTCGCGGTTCTTGCGCTGATTTCGCGGTGGCGGTGGGGGCTGCCCCAACGCGTCGCCTGACTACTCCCCGCGCACCTCGGCGAAGTAGGCGGCGAGGTCGATCGCCAGCGGGGGGTGGGCGGAATCGGGACGCCACGCGAGATGCTTGGCGAGCATCTCGGGGCGCTGGTCGTCGGGCCGCCACCGCTCGACGAGCCGCGCGTCCACGTCCACGATCCAGTACTCGGGCACCCGCAGCCGCTGATAGAGACGGCGCTTCACCAGCCGGTCGGCGCGGGCCGTGCTCGGGGAGAGAATCTCCACGGCGAGGATGACGCACCCCGCTTCCTCCCACGTGCGCGGCGCACGACCGTCGATGAGCGGAACCACGAACAGATCGGGCTCGACCATCCGATCGTCGGCGAACTCCACATCGGCGGGGGCGAGTATCGCCTCGCCAAGGGCGTGAGCAGCGAGGTAGCCGTGCAGGTGGAGAAACAACTTCCGCGATGCGGCCTGGTGCTCCCACGTCGGCGCGGGCGTCACGAGGAGCTCCCCGTCGACGACCTCGTACCGATTGCCGTCGTCGGGAAGCGCGCGCACCATGTCGGCGGTCCACCGCATCGTCGCTGCAGCCATGGTCATATTCTTGTCTCCTCGGCGGCGCCAAAGCAATAGATCATGCCGAGGTATGCGTCGAGAATGGCGAGAAAGCATCATCATTTTCACGCAGGACGCGTCGCCAACGCCCGACCCGCGCCACCATCGCGGAAGGTGCGCAAGGGCGCCGACTCCGGACGCCACGCACTCGCGATGGAGCGCGCCTTGCTCGCGAAGTGACGCGCACGCCGTCGCAGGCCGCAGCGTCGCCCCCCGGTGGGCGGCAGTCATCCGGGAGGCATCGTGTCCGCCAGCGGTTCGCCGACTTCATCAGATCGCGACGACGGGATGGCCGGCGTCGTCGAGCGCAACATTGCCGCGTTGCTCGAGCGCCGCCGCGCCGAAGCGGAGCGCACACCGGTGCAGGAGCGCATCGCCGACCGCATCAGCCGCTTCGCCGGCAGCATGCGCTTCGTCTACATCCACCTCGTCGTGTTCGGCCTGTGGATCGCGATCAACCTGGGGTGGCTCGGTCTCCCCCGGTTCGACCGCTCGTTCACCATCCTCGCCATGGTGGCGTCGGTGGAGGCGATCTTCCTCTCGACCTTCGTCCTGATCACGCAGAACCGCATGGCCGCCGTCGCCGACCGGCGTGCCGACCTCGACCTGCAGGTGAGCCTGCTCGCGGAGCACGAGGTGACGCGGCTCATCACGCTCGTGACACGGATCGCCGACCGCATGGGCATCGAGGAGGCGCGCGACCCGGCGCTCAGCGAGTTGGCGCGGGACGTGGCGCCCGAGCGCGTGCTGGACGAGATCGAGGCGAGCGAGCGCGCGTATGCCGAGGATGAGGACGAGGAGGAGCGCGCAACCGACGCCGGGAGGGAACCATGACCCTAGCACGAGGTACGCCGATGCCGAACGAGCAGACCGATGGCCGCAGACCGGTGCGGGTGCTCATCTTCGCCGCGTCGCTCCGGCGCGACTCTCTGAACGCGCGACTCGCGGCGCTCGCCGCGACGGTGACCGTGGAGCAGGGAGGCATGATCGATCGCGCGACGATGGCGGACTTCGACTGTCGTTCGTACGACCAGGACGTGGAGACCACGGCGGGGATCCCCGCCGGCGCGCAGCGGCTGCGCGAGCGGCTCCTGGCCGCCGATGCGTTCATCATCGCGTCGCCGGAGTACAACGCCTCACTCCCCGGCGTCCTCAAGAACACGATCGACTGGACCTCGCGCTTCAAGCCGCAGCCGTTCAACGGCCGGCAGGCGCTGCTCCTCTCGGCGTCACCATCGATGGGCGGAGGCAACCGCGGGCTCTGGGCGCTCCGCATTCCGCTCGAGCATCTCGGCGCGCGCGTGTATCCGGACATGTTCTCCCTGGCGCAGGCGCACGAGGCGTTCGACGACCGTGGGCGCATCGCCGACCCCACGCTCCAGAAGCGCTTCGACCGGACGGTGGAGTGCTTCCTCGATCTCGTGGAAGCGGCGAAGCACTACCGGACGCTCGACAAGCAGTGGGTGGAGTACCTCGGGGAGCGCCCGAACGCGGCCACCGACCGCGAGCAGCTCACGCCGGTGCAAGCCGAGTAGCCTCGGCGGTGAGCTCGTACGAGCGCACGCGGGCGGCGTGGTCGAAGATCTGCGAGGCGACCATCAGCTCGTCGGCCCCCGTGCGCTCGAGGAAGGCGAGCAGGCCGTGCCGCACCTGGTCCGCCGTGCCCACGACGGTGCACGAGAGCATGTCGTCGAGCATCGCGCGCTCGAAGGGCGCGAGCTGCTCGGGGAATCCGTCCGCGGGGGGCGGCAGCGGCCCCGGGCGCCCGCGGCGGAGGTTCACGAACGCCTGCTGCTGCGACGTGAAGAGACGGCGAGCCTCCGCCTCGCTGTCCGCGGCGAACACGTTGACGCCGAGCATCACGTAGGGACGCTCCAACCGCTCCGACGGCTGGAATCGGGTGCGGTAGACGTCGAGCGCCTGCGCCAGCATGGCGGGAGCGAAGTGCGACGCGAAGGCGTACGGGAGGCCGAGCGCCGCGGCGAGCTGCGCGCCGAAGAGGCTCGAGCCCAGGATCCAGATGGGCACGTCGAGCCCCGCCCCCGGCACCGCGCGCACCACCTGCCCCGGCTCCGCCGGGCGAAAGTAGCTCATCAGCTCCAGCACGTCCTGCGGGAACGCGTCCCCCGCCGTCGGCGGGCGGCGCAGCGCGCGCGACGTCGCCTGGTCGGAGCCCGGCGCGCGGCCGAGCCCGAGATCGATGCGGCCGGGAAAGAGCGACGCGAGCGTCCCGAACTGCTCGGCGATGACGAGCGGCGGATGGTTCGGCAGCATGATCCCCCCGGCACCGACACGGATGGTCGAGGTGCCGCCGGCCACGTGCGCGATCACCACGGACGTCGCGGCGCTCGCGACGCCGGGTATGTTGTGGTGCTCGGCGAGCCAGAAGCGCCGGTAGCCCAGCCGCTCGGCGTGGCGCGCGAGATCGAGCGAGTTGCGGAGCGCCTGTGCCGCGTCGCCGCCTTCGACGATGGGCGCCAGGTCGAGCACGGAGATCGGAATCATATGCACGATGTTGAGCGCGCATCGGCGCGTCATGGTTCCAGCGCGGTGATTCCGGAAAACGCTCCGGCGCTAGTCCTCGGCGGGCGGCGCGCTCGATGCGCCGGCAGCGTCGCCCGCCGCGCGCGCGGCGAGGTGCCCGGCCACCCACCGCCGCGCCGCATCCACCTCGCTCTGGGTGAGCGCGTGCCCGCCGGCCTCCCAGTGCAGCGTGACGTCGGCGCCCGCGCCGCGCAGCAGCTCGGCCAGTCGCTCGGCCTGCGCGGGGGACGCGATGGGGTCGGTGCGCCCCGCGCCGATGAACACCGACGTGCCGGCGAGATCGGGCGCCACGCCGGGCTCGAACGGCACCATGGGGCTGAACAGCACGGCCGCGCGCAGCAGGTGCGCGCGCCGCAGCAGCAGGCTCGCGGCGATGTTCGCGCCGTTCGAGAATCCCACCGCCACGATGCCATCGCGATCGAGCTCGTACATCCTGGCGGCCGCATCGATGAACTCCGCCAGCTCATCGGTGCGCCGGGCGAGATCCTCCTGGTCGAACACCCCTTCCGCGAGGCGCCGGAAGAAGCGCGGTGCGCCGCGCTCGAGCACCTTCCCGCGCGGGCTCAGGATCCCCGCGCCGGGGAGGAGCGCGCGTCCGAGCGGGATGAGATCCTCCTCGTCGCCGCCGGTGCCGTGCAGGAGCAGCAGCGTGATGCTTCCCACCAGCTCCGCTCCGGCCTTGGGCGGGATGTAGCGGTGGATGAAGCCGAGCGCATCGCCGCTCACGTCTTCCGGGCCCGTGACGTCGGCGAACATCGTCGCCGCCGACGCGGGAACGGGAAGGTGCACCGGCGGGAGCACCGCCTCGATCTCCGCGCGGTGCGGCTCGTACTGCGGCGGCAGCATCAGCCGCTCGCCGAGATGCTCCGCCGGCTCGTCGATGGCGAAGCCGGGAGGCACCGTCGCGAGCTCGAAGAGCACGCCGGCTGGCTCGCGGAAGTAGACGGAGTGGAAGTAGCTCCGGTCGATCACCGGCGTGGGGGCGAGCCCCGCCTCCACCACGCGCGCGCGAAGCGCGAGCTGCGCCTCGTCGTCGGCCACGCACCACGCCACGTGGTGCACCGTCCCCGCCCCGCCGGTGCCGCGCACGAAGCCGCCGATGGACCGCACGTCCACGAGCGTGCCCGGGCCGCCGTCGCCGGCCGCGTATCGCCGCGTGCTGGCCATCTCGCGCACGGCTCGGAAGCCGAGGGTGTCGACGAGCACACGCTCGGTGGCATCGCCATTCTCCACCCACAGCGTCACGCCGTGGAAGCCGTGGATGGCACGGTCGCGCGGGATCCCCGGCGCATCGCCCCACGCGGGGCGCGCTTCCGCCCCCGCATCGGCGACGATCTCGAGCATGAGCCCATCGGGATCCTTGAACGCGAGCACCTGCTCCGCGCCGGCGCCGGCACCCGCGCGCTTCGTGGGGCCCTCGTACGCGATCCCGTGGCGCACGAGCCGCTCCACCCAGAACCCGAGCGCGCCAGGGAGCACGGCGAACGATGTGACCGCGACCTGCCCCGTTCCCTGGCGCCCGCGGCGCGCGCCGGGCCATGGGAAGAAGGTCATGATGCTCCCGGGGTGACCGACGTCGTCGCCGAAGTAGAAATGGTAGGTCTCGGGGTCGTCGAAGTTCACCGTGCGCTTCACGAGACGGAGCCCCAACATCCCGACGTAGAAGTCGAGGTTGCGCTGAGGATCGCTCGCGATCGCGGTGACGTGATGAATGCCGAGCGCGCTGGTCACGTGTCGCTCCTGTTGCACGGCCACACCGAATGGTGATCGACATAGTACGCGCCGGCCTGGCGCCGTTCCAGAGCACCCCGCCCGTCGGCCACGGCCGCGCTCCCCGCGCGGCGCGTGGTGCAGGAAACTCCCACACCGCTCCAGCACATCCCCGGCCGCGCGGTCGCGCACGACGCGCCATGCTGCACGGCAGACGTCTTCGATGGGAATCGCCGCCATGGACGTGCGAGAAGCTGCTTTCGTGCGCCTGGCGCTGGGCGAGGCCGGCATGACGGCGGCGAGAGCCGGAACGAGCACGGGCGCTCCCGGCGCGCGCACGCGGCTCCCCCGCATCCGCTGGCGCACCACCCTGCCGGCGCTGCTGGTGCTCGCCCTGGCCGTCCACACGCTGCTGCCGCAGATCGCCACGCTGCAGGCGACGACGGCGGTGCTGCGGCACCTGCGCTGGTGGGCGCTCGCCCTGGCGGTGCTCGCGCAGGGCGCGAGCTACTGGGGGAACGGCTACACCGTTCGCACCGTCGCGCGCCTCGCGCGGGACTCGCTGACGGAGTGGGAGGCGACGCGGCTCGCGATCGCGGCGGGGAGCATCGGCCTCCTCGCCGGCGGTCCCGTGGGCTACGCGACGGCGACCTTCCACTGGGCGCGCGCCCGCGGCATGAGCTACGAGGGCGCCGTCCTGTGCGGCTGGCTCCCGGGAATCCTGAACACGATCGTCCTCATCGCGCTCTCGCTGTTCGGGATCGCCGTGCTCCTGCTGCGCCACCTGCTGTCGCGGTCGCTGCTCCTCGCCCTCGCGCCACTCGGCGTGGTGGCCGCCGCGATCGTGCTCGCCGCGACCCTGCTGCTGCGGCGCGAGGAGCGATTGACGGTGCTGATCTCCCGCACTCGGCGCGCGTGGGCCAGACTCCGGCACCGGCCGGTGGACGAGCGCGCGATCTCCGCCGCCGTCCAGCGCATCACGGCCGCCAGGCGGCTGCTCTGGAGCGGCGGGTGGCGCACGCCGCTCCTCGGCGCGGTCGCGAACGCCGGCTTCGACGTGCTCACGCTGCTCGGGCTCTTCATCGCCGCGCGTCACACTCCCGCGCTCAGCACGCTGCTCGCCGGCTACGGCCTGCCGCAGCTGCTCGGGCGGATCACCTTCCTCCCCGGCGGCATCGGGATCGTGGAGGGCGGCATGGTGGGGTTGTACGTGGCGCTCGGGGTCCCCGCGCCGGCGGCGGTGCTCGTGGTCCTCGGCTACCGCGCGCTCTCCTTCTGGCTCCCCACGCTCGTGGGCTTTCCGCTCGCCGCGCTGCTGCAGCGTGCAACGACGATCACGGTGGGCGAGCGGGCGGGGGGGTGACGCCCTGGCCGTCAGCCCCCGGTCGCGCTCGCGGACCCGCGCGCCGCCGACGCCTCGGTCCGCGCGACCGCCGTCGCGGGCACCACGAGCACGGCGCACGTCGCCAGCCGCAGCACCTTCGACGCGACGCTCCCCACCACCAGCCGCTCCCACGGGCCGTAGCCGTGGCTGCCGAGCGCGATGAGATCGGAGCCGGTCCGCTGCACGACGTCGAGCAGCGCGCGCGCCGGGCTCCCGTGCTCGATCAGCGCCGTGACCTCGATCCCGGTTCCGGATGCGATCTCATCGCGCAACGCCGCGAGCCGGCGGCGCGCATGGTCGTCCTTCCCATCGCTCGCCGGCAGCGCCTCCGCGCGCCCGGCGCCGACGTGCACGAGGTGCAGCGTGTCGCCGGGCACGAGCAGCGTCGCCGCGGTCCGCGCGGCGCGGAGACTCGTCGGGCTGAAGTCGATGGCCGCCACGGCCCGCCGGGGGAGCGCGGTCGCGGCGCCCGGCACGGCCAGCACCGGCGCGGCGGCGACCTGCACGAGCCGGAGCGCGGTCTCGCCGCCGAGCGCGCGGTCCACCAGATGGTGCGGCCCGATCCCCACCACGATCAGCGTGTCGCCACGCGCCTCGGCCTCCGCCGCGATGCACGATGCGGGCGCGCCCGCGAACATCCGGGGGTCGCACGTCTCGAGGCCGCACTGATCGAGCTGCTCCCGGACGCGCTTCCGGATCGCCTCCTGTGCGGCGCGGTCGGCGTCCGCGTCGGGGATGATCACCGGCCCATACCCGTACTCGAGGATCGGCGCCGGCTCCGCGACCGTGATCGCGTCCACCTCGGCGTGCAGCCGCGTCGCCAGCAGCATCGCGACGCGAGCCGCGCCGCGCGCACTCTCACCACCATGGATCGCCAGCAGGATGCGAGGCATCATGATCTCCGTTTCGATTTCGTGGGCGAGCTCTACCCGACGCGTCGCGGCCGGACCAGTGGGGCGGCGCGGGCGGGCCCTCAGATCCACCGTCGCCGCACGAGCAGCGACTTCACCAGCTGTGTGAGCGCGACGTAGCACACGAGCGTGAGGGCGAGCAGTGGCCAGTACAGCGACGGCAGGGCGACGAAGCCGAGTGATGCGCCCACCGGCGAGGCGGGGAGCCAGATCCCCACCGCCATCACCGTCACCGTCGTCGCGATGAGGGGCCAGCTCGGCCGGCTCCGGAGGAACGGGATCTTGTTGGTGCGGATCACGTGAATGATGAGCGTCTGCGTCATCAGCGATTCCACGAACCATCCGGTCTGGAAGAGCGCCGCCCGCTCGAGCGTGCGGGCGCCGAACACGAACCACATCATGGCGTACGTGGTGTAGTCGAAGATCGAGCTGATCGGCCCGATCGTCACGATGTACCTGCCGATCTCGCCGATGTCCCACGGCCGCGGCCGCGCGATCTGCTCGGGATCCACGTTGTCCGTGGGGATGGGCACCTGCGAGAAGTCGTACAGCAGGTTGTTCGTGAGCACCTGGATCGGCGCCATCGGCACGAACGGCAGCAGCGCGCTCGCGCCGAGGACGCTGAACATGTTCCCGAAGTTGGAGCTCGCCCCCATCCGCACGTACTCGAGGATGTTCGAGAACACCTTCCTCCCCTCGAGCACCCCATCGCGCAGCACCAACAGGCTCTTCTCGAGGAGGATGATGTCGGCGGAGTCCTTGGCCACGTCCACCGCGCCGTCCACCGAGATCCCGACGTCGGCGGCGCGCAGCGCCGGCGCATCGTTGATCCCGTCGCCGAGGAATCCCACCACGTGCCCCCTGCCCTGGAGCGCGCGGATGATCCGCTCCTTGTCCGTGGGGGAGAGACGGGCGAAGACCTTGCCTCGCTCCACCGCGTCCTTCAGCGCCGCGTCGTCCATCGCCGCGATGGCCGCGCCGAGGATCACCTGCTCGGGCTCCAGCTCCAGCTTCACGTGCTTGCAGATGGCGCGCGTCACCAGCTCGTTGTCGCCGGTGAGGATCTTCACGCGGATCCCCGCATCCCGCAGCGCGGCGATGGCCGGTCCGGCGGTGTCCTTGGGGGGATCGAGGAACGCGATGTAGCCCACCAGCTCCAGCTCCGACTCGTCGCTCCGGTCGTACGCGGCCTTCGGCGGCACGTCCCTGGCGGCGACGGCGAGCACGCGGAAGCCCTCGCCCCCCAGGGCATCGCACTCCTCCCGGAGGTCGTCGAGGAACGCCGGCTCCGCCGGAACCGGCGCGCCCTCCACCTCGAAGCTCGTGCACCGCCGCAGCACCTCCTCCGGCGCGCCCTTCGCGAGCAGGCGGCGCCCTCCATCCGGCGTCTCGACCACCACCGACATGATCCGTCTCGAGAAGTCGAACGGGATCTCGTCCACCTTCCGGTACCGCTCCAGGTGCAGCTCCGGGTGGCGCGGACGGTGCTCCAGCACCGCCCGATCGAGCGCGCTCCTGAGCCCCGTCTGGAGCTCGCTGATGAGCAGCGCATCCTCGAGGACGCGGGCGGACTCGCGCCCCTGCGCGTCGCAGTAGCGCTCGAGGATCACGGTGTCCCGCGTGAGCGTGCCCGTCTTGTCCGTGCACAGCACGTCCATGGCGCCGAAGTTCTGGATCGCGTCCAGCCGCTTCACGATCGCCTGCTTTCGCGACATCGCCACCGCGCCCTTCGACAGGCACACGGAGACGATCATCGGCAGCATCTCCGGCGTGAGCCCGACGGCCACGGCCAGCGCGAAGAAGAACGCCTCCCGCCAGTCGTGCTTCCCGAATCCGTTGATGAGGAACACGAGGGGCACGAGCACGGCCATGAAGCGGATCATCAGCCACGTGAACCGGTTCACGCCGCGGTCGAACGCCGTCTCCTCCTCCTCGCCGGCCACCTCCCGCGCCATGCTGCCGAAGAGCGTGGCGCCTCCGGTGCTCACCACCAGTCCCCGCCCCGTCCCGCTCTGCACGCTCGTGCCGAGGAAGCAGAGGTCGGGGCACTCGAGCGCGCCGCCGGTGCCCCCCTCCGGCACGCGCCGCTCGCTCTTCTCGATGGGAAGCGACTCGCCCGTGAGGCTCGACTGGCTCACGTACAGGTCCTTCTCGCTCAGCACGCGGAGGTCGGCGGGGATCATGTCGCCAGCGGAGACGAGCACCACATCGCCGGGGACGACTTCCCGCAACGGGATCTCGCGGGGCGACCCGTCGCGCAGCACGGTCGCGGTCACGTGGATCATGGCGCGCAGCGCCGCGGCCGCGGCGTCGGCGCGTGCTTCCTGCACGAAGCGGAGCGCGACGCCGAGCACGACCATCGTCGCGATCACGAGCGTGGAGCGCACGTCCCCCGTCGCCAGCGAGAGGGCGGCGAGCACGGAGAGGAGGATGACCAACGGGTTCCGGAGCGTGCGCAGCAGACGGAGCGGCCAGCCGATCGGCCGCTGAGCCGCGATCTCGTTGGGGCCGTACCGCTCGAGGCGTCGCGCCGCGTCGTCCGCCCCGAGGCCGGAAGGAGACGATCGCCAGCGTCGCAGCGCCTCCTCCGGCGTGGCGCGCGCCGCCTCGAGCATGGGCGCCGCATCCCACCCCTCGACACCGCGGCGCGTGCCCTCGACGGCGTTCGGCGCGGCGGGGGCCGGCGGCATCGCGACCGGCCGCGCGGCGGTCACCGCACGATCCCCGGATACAGCCGGGCCGCCGCCACGACGAGCAGCGTCAACACGGCGAGCTGCACGGCGAGATCGAGCGGCAGGGCGGCCATGCCGCCGCCCGGCAGCATCAGCGTGCGCAACGCATCCACGAGGTAGCTGAGCGGGTTCGCGCGCGCCACCACCCGCAGCCACGGCGGCATCATGGCCAGGGGATAGATGGCGTTGCTCGCGAAGAAGAGGGGCATCGTGAGCACCTGCCCGATGCCCATGAACCGCTCACGCGTCTTCACCGCGCAGGCGACGACGAGCGAGAACGTGGAGAAGAGCGCGGACCCGATGACCACCGTGATCGCGGCGCCGGCCATGGAGAGCGGATCGAGGCGGATCCGGACGCCGAGCAGGATGGCGAGGATGTAGATGATCACCGCCTGCGCGAGCCCGCGTGGACCGGCCGCGAGCGCCTTTCCCACCACCAGCGCGGCGCGGTACGCCGGCGTCGCGAGCATCTTGTGCAGGATCCCGAGGTCCCGCTCCCAGATCACCGAGATGCCGAAGAAGATCGCGCTGAACAGCACGCTCTGCGCGAGCACCCCGGGCGTCAGGAACTCGACGTAGCGCAGG
>CAMLEQ010000008.1 GCA_946479015.1 uncultured Gemmatimonadota bacterium
GCGACTGGCTGGTCACGCTCGGCGTCGAGAGCGGGTGGGAGAGCAACGTGCGCTTTCCCGAGGCCGGCGACTCCGGCGACGTGGTGACCCGCGCGTCGGGCGGGATCGCTCACGTGATCCAGACCCCGCGCTCGCGGTTGTCGCTCGGCGTGGCCGGGAGCGCCGCGATGTTCCGGAAGCTCGACGACATGAATCAGCGCACCTACAGCCTGCTCGGCTCCGCCAGCCGGCAGCTCACCCCCCGGTTCACGGTGGGGGTGAACGGTGCGGTGAACACCAACTACTCGCGCGGGGTGACGTACATCGCCGACGCCCCCGTGCTGCTGCCGCTCACGCTCTGGCGCCAGCAGATGGGCGCGGGGGACGTGAGCTACACGTTCTCGCCGACGCTCACCGGCACCGCGAACGGGAGCTGGAACCGGGTGACGTTCGACTCGCCGCTGCTGGTGGGGGGCTCCACGGTGCGCGCGCAGGCGGGGCTGACGCGCCGCTACGCGTCCGACGCGTCCATCGGCTTCACGACACAGTTCGAGCGCAACATCACGGGGGGGCAGACGCTCGACTCGTCCGCGACGGGCGGGGCGATGCTCGATTCGACCGCGACAGCGGGAGAGACGCTCGACTCGTACTCGCTGCTCGGTGAATGGATGCGGCGATACGGGCGGCTCGAGCTGCACCTCCGCGCCGGCGCGGTCGTGAACGGTTCCGCGGCCGAGGGGGCGGCGCGCGTGCTCCCGGCCGCCGGCGCGGAGCTGACGCAGCGGCGCGCGCGCGGATCCACGTCGCTGCGCTACGAGCACAGCGTGACGCAGGCCTACGGGCTCGGGCGGCTGGTGTCCACGGATCAGGTGGCGCTCGCCACGGACGTCACGACCGTGCGCGGCTTCACCTTCCGCGTGGACGGCGGTGAGTCGTGGAGCAGCGATCCCTCTCGGAGCGGCTTCCAGTACACGCTCACGAGCCTCAACGCGGGGATCCAGCAGGTGGTGCTCTCCGATGTGGCGCTGGGGCTCGCGGTGTTCCTGCGGCGGGCCGGCGGAGACTATCCGCACCTGAACAGCTACGGTGTCCGCGCCACCCTCAACTTTGCCGGCTCGGCCGGTCGCATCTGGGGCAAGAAAGGCCCCAAGCCCGATACCAAAAAGTAGAGAAGAGCCATGCGAACTTCCCCGGTGTCCACCGATCCGTCGCGTCGCCGCCCCCGCGGGCACCGGCGCATGCTGCGCTCGATCTGCCTCGCCGTCGCGAGCGTGACGGCGGCGGCCTGCGCCTCCGGCAAGGGCACGTACGTGTGGGTCGATGATTATCCGGTGCCCACCTCCGTCGCGGCCGGGTACACCATCGGCGTCGGCGACCTCCTCGACGTGCAGGTGTGGGACAACGACAAGCTGTCCACGAAGGCGCGCGTGCGCACGGATGGCCGGATCTCCGTGCCGCTGCTCGACGACATCGTGGTGGTGGGGAAGACGCCGGAGGATCTGGCGCGCGAGCTCGAGCGCCAGCTCGCGCAGCAGAACCTGGTGCTGAAGCCACGCGTGAGCGTCGCCGTCACGGAGATGCGCTCGCTGAGCGTCTCGGTGCTCGGCGCCGTCGCGCATCCGGGGATCTTCACCCTCGAGCCGGGGGGCGGGGTGGCGGAGGCGCTCGCCAGCGCCGGGGGGCTCACCGAGTTCGCGCACAAGGACCGCATCTTCGTCGTGCGGCGCACGCCGCAGCCGGTGCGCATCCGCTTCACGTTCTCCGGGCTCACCGGCAAGTCAGGGCACGCCTCGCTCTTCCGCCTGCGCCCCGGCGATGTGGTCGTGGCGGAGTGACCGCCGAGCGGCGCGATGCAGAAGCTGATCCTGGTGTCGATCCTGGTCGCGATGCTCTTCCTGCCCATGCGCGCCGCGCGCGACGCATCGGCGGCCCGGGGCTTTCGCCGCGCCGTGGTGGGCTTCGCGGTGTTCGTGGGACTCTACGTGATCGCGATCGTGTACGTGCTGCCCCGGCTTCCGGGCTCCTGAGGAATAGGAATCATGCAGATGCCACTTCGTACCCCTGGACGGCCTGACGACGGGGAGGGCGCTCGAGCCGGGGCGCGGCCGCGCGGCCCCGCGCGCGTGCATCGGCTCGAGACGATGGGCGGACGCCCGCCGCTCGACGCCGACGATCCGGTCTTCAGCCTCTCCGCCGCGCGCGAGCTGCTCGGCTTTCCGCTCCGCGCCGTGGGGCGTCATCGTGCGCTGGCGTGGGGACTGTTCGGAACCGTCGTCGGCGCCACCGTACTGGTGGCGGTGCTCATGCCGCGGCACTGGGTCTCGGAGACGAAGCTCATCGCCGATCGGAACGTGGTGATGCCGGCGCTCGACAACCCGCGCCGGGCGATCCCCACGGGCTCCGATACGCCCACGCGGCTCGCCGCGGAGGCGGTGCTGAAGCACGACAACCTGGTGGAGATCATCCACGAGACGAATCTGCTCGCCACGTGGCCGAAGATCCGCTCCCCCATGGGACGGCTCAAGGGGATGGTGATGGACTGGATGGGGAAGCCCATGAGCGACGCCGACCGGATGCGGGCGCTCATCGGGATGCTGGAGCAGCGGCTGTACGTGAAGACCGATGACGGGACGGTGACGATCGGCGTGGACTGGCTCGACCCGCAGATGGCGTACCGCCTGGTGTCGACGGCGGAGCAGAACTTCCTCGAGCAGCGGCACGCCACCGAGGACGCGATGATCACGGAGAGCATCTCGATCCTCGAGCACCACGTCACGGGGGCGCGGCAGGAGATCGAGGAGTCCATGGCGGCGCTGAAGGCGAAGCACGTCACGCCGGACCGCACGGCCATCGCGGCCATCGAGAAGCCGGTGGTGCGGTCGCGCGCCGTGACGGCGGAGATCGCGACGCTCCGCACCGCGCTGCGCGCGAAGCACCAGATGATCACCGACCTCGAGACGTCGCGCAGCCAGCGCGTGGCGGCGCTGCAGACGCGCCTCGCGGAGCTGCGCAACAGCTACGGGCCGGCGCACCCGGAGATCGCGAACACGCAGGAGAGCATCCGCGCGCTGTCCAGCGACTCGCCGCAGCTCGCCACGCTGCGCACCGAGGAGGCGGCGATCCGGTCGCGGCTGGTGGCGCTCGGCGCCAGCCCCGACGATCCCACCGACGGCGCCACGGCGCAGCCGGAGCTCGCGGCGCTGGCGCTCGAGCGGCTCGCGCGGGCGCAGGTCGACTCGGCCGAGGATCCCGAGGTGGCGTACGCGCGCTCACGCCTCAAGATCGCGACCACCGACTACGAGGACATGCTCGACCGCCTTCAGGCGGCGCGCATCGAGCTCGAGACGGCGCGCGCGGCGTTCAAGTACCGCTTCGACGTGGTCAACCCGCCCGAGGTGCCGAAGCATCCCTCGAAGCCGCGGCTGCCGGTGCTCCTCATCGGCGGTCTCTTCATGGGGGTCCTGCTCGCCGTGTTCGGCGCGACGGCGGTGGACGTCCTGGGCGGTCGCGTGCTCGAGCCGTGGCAGGTGTCGCGCCAGCTCGGGCTTCCCGTGGTCGGGGACGTGCACGCCCCATGACCGTCGCGAGCGTGGCTCCGGAGCACGGACCGGCGTGGCAGGCCGGCTCGCGGACCCGCGCTCGGGAGCGAGCCGCGCTCGCGCTCGTCCTCTCCCTCCTGCTGGTGAGCGTGGCGCTCCTGGCGCTCACCGGCAACCCCGCGGCGGCGCTCTGGCCAGCGCCGGCGCTCGCGTGCGCGTGGGCCGTGTGGAAGCTGCCGCTGCGTCACACGCTGCTCGCGTACGTGGGCGTGGCGCTCACCACGAGCATCGCCGTGGTGCTCGAGACGTGGACGCCGCCGGCGCACGTCGTGTACGAGTTCCTCTCGGGGAACCTGAATTCGCTCACCGGCATCGAGGCGCTGCGCTTCTCCGGGGCGGAGCTGGTCTACATGCTCCTGCTCGGAGTCGTCCTGCTCCGTTACCTGATGGGTGAGCGGACCGATCGGGTGGGGCGCGGACCGGTGCCGAGCGCGCTGTATCTCGTGCTCGTCGTCGCGTTCACCGCCGTGCTCGCGCTCGAGCTGTGGGGGATCGCGCGCGGCGGCGCCGACGTGCGGCAGTCGCTCTGGCAGTTCCGCGAGCTCCTCTGGCTGCCGGTCCTCACGGGAGTGTTCTGCTACGCCCTGCGCGGGCCGCGCGACATACCGGCGTTCACGGGGACGTTCACCGCCGCGGCGTGCATCAAGATCGGGATCGGCATCTACTTCCTGGTCGCCGTCGCCATCCCGCAGCGCGAGCGGCCGCCGTCGATGACGGGGCACGAGGACTCCATCCTGTTCGTCACCGTGGCGTTCATCACCGTGGCGGCGTGGGCGCACCGCCCCACCGTCGCGCGGTTCCTGAACGCCGCCGTCATCGGGGGGTGGGTGATGCTGGGGCTCGTGCTCAACCAGCGCCGCATCGCCTTCGTGAGCCTGCTCGCGAGCGTCTTCGTGCTCTACCTGATGCTGCAAGGGCCAGTGAAACGAGGCATCACGCGCGTCATCCTCTGCTCGCTCCCGGTGTTCGCCATCTACCTCATGCTCGGCCGGCATCGCGACCACGGGTTCTTCAAGCCGGCGGCGATGATCATGTCCGTGGCGCAGCAGAAGGACGCCTCCAGCGCGACGCGCGACATCGAGAACTACAACCTCATCCAGACGCTCAAGCCGAACATCGCGATGGGGACGGGATGGGGGCACGAGTACCGGGAGCTGGTGAAGGCGTACGACATCGAGAAGGCGTTCGCGCAGTATCGCTTCGTGGCGCACAACAGCATCCTCTGGCTGCTCGGGATCGGCGGCACGCTCGGGTTCATCGCGCTCTGGCTGCCGGTGGTCGCCGGCGTCTTCTTCGCCGCGCGGAGCTACCGCTTCGCGCGCGACCCGCTGGAGCGGACCGGGGCGATCACGATCATCGCGATCCTGATCGCCTACATCGTCCAGGCGTGGGGGGACATGGGGACGCAGGGGATGATGAGCGAGCTGCTGGTGGCGTGGGCGCTGGCGATGAGCGGCAAGCTGGCCTGCCACACGGGCGCGTGGCCGTCGGGGCAGCGGCTGTTCGGGCGGCCGGGAGTGCGCCCGTTCGCCATCGGGCAGGGGAGCTGACCGTCCGATGCCGTCGCTGCCCGATGCGATTCTCGCGGTGGCCGCCGCGCCGGGGCTCGCCGCCTCGGCGTATCTCGCCGCGCTCGCGGTGCTCGCCCGGCGTGGCGGCGAACGCTCCGCGCCGCTCGCGTCGCCGATCGTGCGCTTCGCCGTGGTCGTCCCCGCGCACGATGAGGAGGCGGGGATCGCGGCCACGGTCACCAGCCTGCTCGCGATGGACTACCCGCGCGACGAGTTCCAGGTGCTCGTGGTGGCGGACAACTGCACCGACCGCACCGCGGCGCGCGCCCGGGAGGCCGGCGCGCGCGTGCTCGAGCGCAGCGATCCCTCCCGGCGCGGGAAGGGGTACGCGCTCGCGCTCGCGTACGAGGTCGTGCTGCGGGAGGGGATCGCCGACGCGGTGGTGGTGGTGGATGCGGACACGCTGGTGTCGGCGAACCTGCTGCGCGCGTGCGCCGCGCGCTTCGCGCGCGGGGCGAGGGCGCTCCAGGTGGAGTACGGCGTGCGGAACGCGACGTCGTCCTGGCGGACGCGCCTGATGGTGATCGCCTTCGCGCTCTTCCACACCGTGCGCTCGCTGGCGCGGGAGCGCCTCGGACTGTCGTGCGGGCTGCGGGGGAACGGGATGGCCTTCTCGCGCGAGCTCCTGCGCGCGGTTCCCGCGAACGCGTTCTCGATCGTGGAGGACGTGGAGTACGGCGTGGCGCTCGGGCTGGCCGGGATCCGCGTGGAGTACGTGGCGGAGGCGGCGGTGCTGGGGGAGATGCCGGCGACGGGGCGCGCCGCGCGAACGCAGCGGGAGCGGTGGGAGAGCGGGCGCTGGACGCTCGCGCGGCGGCACGCGCTCGCGCTCCTCCGGGCGGCCATCGCCCGGCGCGACGCGGTGCCGCTGGACCTCGCGCTCGACCTGCTCGTCCCGCCGCTCACGACGCTGGCCGCGACGTGCCTCCTGGGCACGGTCGCCGGCGCGGCGATGTGGCGGCATGGCCTGGGGCACGTGGCGGCGGCGTGCTGGGGCGCGTCGCTCGCCGGACTGCTGGTGTACGTGGCGCGCGGCGTCGCGCTCTCGGGGCTCGGCGCGCGCGCCGTGCTCGACCTGTGCTGGGCCCCCGTCTACGCGGGGTGGAAGGTGATGGTGCGCGCGCGCCGCCTGGTGACGAGGGCGCGCACCGACGAATGGGTTCGCACGATACGCAACGACATCGCTGGTGGAGAGGCGGACGCATGACTGAGAAGCAGGAGACCCCGCGACCGGGCACGACGCCGAACCCGGCGAGCCCCGCGCGGCGCCGTCCGACCGGACGCGACGACTGGGCGCCGGTGTGGTTCACCCTCGTCACTCACGTGTGGTCGTCGCTCGTGATCGTGCCGGCGCATCCGCAGGTGGAGGCGAGCCGGGTGGCGCGGGCGCTCGGGGACATGGCCATGCTGTACGACGACCGGCCGGTCGAGGTGATGGAAGTGGCGCACGCCCCGCCGACCACGATCCGGGAGATCCTGCACGGACTCGCGGAGCGCGTCGCGGCCGGCACGCGCGTGATCATCGCGGTCAGCTCCCCGCTGGAGGATCATGGCGCGGTGCCGATCGCGCGCGCCGCGGACGCCGCGGTGCTCCTGGTGCCGCTCGGCCTGACCCTGTTCGACGACGCGCGCCGCGTGATGTCGCTCGTGGGCGAGGAGCGCTTCATCGGCAGCATCACGAGCCACCGGTCGTGAGCTGGTGATGGGGGCGACGCTGCAGCGACCGAGGACCGGCCGGGAATGGCCGGCGGCTGCCGGGCGGGGGGGAACAATCCCACCGGACGCCGACGGGCGCGTGCGCGTGCGCATCGGCCGGCTGTGGGTGGATGCGCTGACGGTGGAGCAGGGGCTCGACGGGATCCGCCGACTCGTGGCGAGCGGCCAGGGGGGGATGGTGTTCACCCCGAACGTGGACCACGTGGTGATGGCCGAGCACGACGCGGCGTTTCGCAGGGCGTACCGGCGGGCGAGCCTCACCTTCGCGGACGGCGTGCCGCTGCTCTGGGCATCGCGGCTCATCGGGCCGGCGCTCCCGGCGAAGCTCTCGGGCTCCGACATGATCGGACCGATCGCGACGCTCGCCGCGGATGAAGGGTGGCGCATCTACCTGCTCGGCGGCGCGCCCGGCGCCGCACGCGTGGCCGCGGACCGGCTTCGCGAGGCGTACGGGGTGGAGATCGCCGGGGTGGACGATTCGGTCGTGCGGCTGGATGACGAGTCCGAGGAGCAACGCGCGATCGTGGAAGGGATCCGCCGCGCGCGGCCGCACGTGCTCTTCGGCGCGCTCGGCGCGCCGATGCAGGTGCTGTGGAGCACGCGCGTGCTCGACGCGGTGCGCCCCGCGGTGATGATCGGCGTGGGCGGGAGCCTGGACTTCGTGGCCGGCCGCGTCAGGCGGGCGCCGGCGTGGATCTCCCGCATCGGGCTGGAATGGCTGTTTCGGCTCGCCCAGGAACCTCGTCGTCTGTGGAGACGATACCTCCTGCGCGACCCGGCGTTCGTGCTGGTCGTGCTCCGGACGCTTCGGCTCGCGCGCGGCCAGCGCGTGCGCGTGCGCTGAGGCGGACCGCTGCACCGAACGACGACACGATCACGATGCCGGCGCGATGGTGCGCCGGCCGACGCGAGGCGACGATGCATCACGTGACCGACAACGACGCCGGAGACATCACCGAGTTCGACCCGTTCGCCGGTCCGGCGATCGAGGCCACCGCGCCTTCCACCGAAGCGCAGCGCGAGATCTGGACGGCCGCGCAGCAGGGCGCGGAGGCTTCGCTCGCGTTCAACGAATCGGTGTCGGTGATCCTGCGTGGCGCGCTCGACGCGGATGCGCTCCACGGCGCGCTGCGCGACCTGGTGGCGCGGCACGAGTCGATGCGGATCACGGTGAGCGGTGACGGGATGACGCTGTTCGTGGCGCCGGCGCCGGAGGCGGTGGAGCTGCCGCTGCACGACTGGGCGGGGCTCGACGCGGAGGGGGAGCGCCGGCTGGCCGAGCTCCGCGCGCGCGTCGTGGAGGAGCCCTTCGACCTCGCGCACGGCCCGCTCGTCCGCTTCGAGCTCGTGCGCCGCTCGCCGGCGGAGCACGTGCTCGTGATCACCGCGCACCACATCGTGTGCGACGGCTGGTCCACCGGCGTGCTGCTTCACGACCTGGCCGTCCTGTACTCCGCGCGCGTGCGCGGCACCGCGGCCGCGCTCGACGCTCCGGAGCGGTTCACCGAGTACGCCGTGTCGCTCGCGGAGCTCCCGCGCGACGAGATCGCGGCCGCGGAGCGCTACTGGCTGGGGCAATTCGCCGGCGAGCTTCCCGTGCTCGACCTGCCCACCACCGGCAGTCGTCCGCCGGTGAAGACGTACGACGCGGCGCGCGTGGATCGCGTCCTGCCGGCGCCGCTCATCGGCCGTGTGCGCGCCGCCAGCGCGCGGCAGGGGGCGAGCCTGTTCGCCACCATGCTGTCGGCGTTCGGGGTTCTCGTGCACCGTCTGTCGGGGGCGGAGGACCTCGTGATCGGGGTTCCGGTGGCGGGGCAGCTCGCGGGACGTGCGGAGCTGGTGGGGCACTGCGTGCAGATGCTTCCGCTGCGTCTCAGGGTCGCGTCCGCGATGCGGTTCGACGAGCTGCTGCGCCAGGCGCGCTCCACGCTGCTCGACGCGCACGAGCATCAGCAGCTCGGCTTCGGGAGCCTGCTCGAGCGCCTGCCCATTCCGCGCGACCCGAGTCGCGTGCCGCTCATCTCGGTCACCTTCAACCTCGACCGTGGGCTGCCGCCGGAGGCGATGCCGTTCGAGGGGCTGGAGGCGCGGATGGAGTCCAACGCGCGCAGCTACGAGACGTTCGAGCTGTTCCTGAACGCGGTGGAGCGGGACGGCGGCGTGGTGCTGGAGTGCCAGTACAACACCGACCTGTTCGACCGGACGATGGTCGAGCGGTGGCTCGCGAGCTACGAGCGGGTGCTGCACGCGGTGGCGGACGACGTGTCGTGCGAGGCGGGGGCGATCCCGCTGCTCACTCCCGACGAGCGCGATGCGCTCGACGCCTGGCACGGCGCCGCGCGGCCGCTCGCGGGAAGCGAGCTGGTGCATCGGCTGATCGAGGCGCAGGTGGCGCGCGCGCCGGACGCGGTCGCGGTGCAGGGAGAGAGCGGACGCCTCACCTACGCCGAGCTGAACGCGCGCGCGAACCGCCTGGCGCGGGTGCTCCGCCGGCGCGGCGTGCGCAGGGGAGTGCTCGTGGGGCTGTGCGTCGAGCGCACCACGGAGATGCTCGTGGCGATGCTCGGCGTGCTCAAGGCGGGGGGCGGCTACGTGCCGCTCGATCCCGACTATCCGCGCGAGCGTCTGGCGCTGATGGTCGAGGATTCCGGCGTGCGCGTGCTCGTGACCCAGGCGCGCGTGCAGCGGGAGCTGGCGCTCCCCGTTGCCGACCCGATCGCGCTCGACGAGCCGTGGGGGGACGAGGGGGATGGCGATGCCGATCTCCCGATGGAAGATGGCGATGCGGCCGAGCCGGCGGACGCCGCCTACGTCATCTACACGTCGGGCTCCACGGGGAAGCCGAAGGGCGTGCTCGTGCCGCACCGCGCCGTGGCGAACCTGATCGGGAGCGCCGGCGACACGCTGTCGCTGGGGCGCGAGGACGTGGTGCTCGCCGTGACGACGCTCTCGTTCGACATCGCGGTGGCGGAGCTCCTGCTTCCGCTCACGGTGGGCGCGCGCATCGTGCTCGCCACGCGCGAGGTGGCGGCGGACGGCCTGCGTCTGCGCCGCCTCATCGAGGGGGAGCGCGTCACGTTCGTGAACGCGACGCCGGCGACGTACCGCCTGCTCCTCGGCGCCGGATGGGAGGGGGCGTCCTCGCTGCGCGTGGTCTGCACCGGTGAGGCGATGCCCTCCGATCTCGCCGAGTCGCTGCTGCCGCGCTGCGGCGAGCTGTGGAACGCCTACGGTCCCACCGAGACGACGGTGTGGTCCACCTTCTGGCGCGTGCGCGCGCCGGTGGGCCGCATTCTCATCGGCCGCCCGGTGGCGAACACGCGGGTGTACGTGCTCGATGAGCGGCGGCAGCCGGTGCCGATCGGCGTGAAGGGGGAGCTGTACATCGGCGGCACGGGGGTGGCCACCGGCTACCTGCACCGCCCGGAGCTGACGGCGGAGCGCTTCCTGCCGGATCCGTTCGCACCGGAGCCTGGCGCGCGGATGTACCGCACCGGGGACGTCGTGCGCTTCCTGCCGAGCGGCGATCTCGAGTGCCTGGGACGCAACGACAACCAGGTGAAGCTCCGCGGGTACCGCATCGAGCTGGGGGAGATCGAGGATGCGCTGGCGCGGCACCCCGCGGTGCGCGAGGCGGCCACGCGCGTCCGCGAGGACCGGCCGGGGGACAAGCGACTGGTGGGCTACGTGGTGCTCCACGCCGAGAGCGTCGCATCGCAGCCCACGGACGCGGAGCTGCGCGAGCACCTGCGGCAGCGGCTCCCCGACTACATGATCCCGCAGAGCTTCGTGCGTCTGCCGGCGATGCCGCTCACGCCGAGCGGGAAGATCGACCGGCGGGCGCTCCCCGCGCCGTCGGCGGATGACGCCGTGGGGGGCGACGCGTTCATCGAGCCGCGCACCGACACCGAGCACATGGTGGCCGCGCTCTGGGCCGAGGCGCTCGGCGTGCAGCGGCTCGGGATCGGCGACAACTTCTTCGCCCTCGGCGGCCACTCGCTGCTCGCGTCACAGGTGCTCGCGCGGCTGCGGCGCGATCATGGGATCGAGCTGTCGTTCCGCAAGATCTTCGAGGCGCCCACCGTGGAGCAGTTCGCCCGCGTGCTCGACGGGCTCTCCGCCGGCGAGCGGACGCATGGTGCCGCGGCGTCGTCGCCGCTCCCGCATCGCGCCGGCGCCGGTCCCGCGCCGCTCTCGCTGCTCCAGGAGCGCTTCTGGATGCTCGAGCAGCTCGACCCCGAACAGCAGATGGTGCACCGCAGCCCCGCGAGCTGGCGGCTGCTGGGGCGCCTGGATGCCGGCCTGCTCGAGGAGAGCCTGCGCGAGGTGATCCGCCGTCACGCCGCGCTCCGGACGGGCATCCACGTGATGGACGGCGTGCCGTCGCAGGTGGTCGCCGCGGACGTGCCGTTCACGCTCGAGCGCCTCGACCTGTCGCACGTGCCGGCGGAGCGGCGCGAGGCGGAGCTGCTGGAGCGGTGCAACGAGCGCACGATGGCCCCGTTCGATCTCGCGACGCCGCCCCTCTTCCGCGCCGTGCTCGTGCGCCTCGCGCCCGAGGAGCACGTGCTGTGCACGGTGCAGCACACCATCGTCTGGGACGGGTGGTCGTTCGACCTCTTTCTCGCCGAGCTGTGCGAGATCTACGCGGCGCGGTCGGCGGGGAGAGCGCCGTCGCTCCCCGAGCTGCCGGTGACCTACGCGGACTTCGCCGCCTGGCAGCGGGAGTGGACGCGGGGCACGGAGGCGGCGTCGCACATCGCGTGGTGGCGCGAGCAGCTCGCCGGCGCGCCGCCGGCGCACGAGCTTCCGGGCGACCGCGCCCGCACCGCGCGGAAGACGTTCCGCGGCGGCGCGCGAGAGATCGCGTTCTCGCGCGCGGAAGTGGAGGCGCTCACCGAGCTCGCGCGCGCCCACGACGCGACGCTGGCGATGCTCCTGCTCGCGGCGTACGACGTGATGCTGCACCGCTACACCGGGCGAACGGACATCCTGGTGGGCTCGCCGGTCCGGGCGCGCTCGCGCTCCGAGGTGGAGCACGTGATCGGCCCGTTCGTGAACACCATCGCGCTCCGCACGACGGTGGAGCCCGAGCTGCCGTTCGCCGCGCTGCTGCGCCGCGTGCGGGACGGCGCGCTCGACGCGTTCAGCCATCAGGAGCTGCCGCTGGAGCGGCTCGAGGACGCGGCGCCCGCGCTGCGCGTCAGCTTCTCGATGCAGGACGCGCGCACGCGCCCCACGCGCATGGGCGATCTCGAGGTCCGGCAGCACCATCTCCCGCAGATCGCGGCGGGCTCGGATCTCATGCTCTGGACGATGCTCACGGGGGACGGGCTGATGGCGGTCGCGAACTACGCCACCGACCTGTTCGACGGTGACACCGCGCTTCGTTTCCTCCGGCAGTTCCGGACGCTGCTGCTCTCGGTCGTGCGCGATGCGAGCGCGCCGGTGTCGCGCATCCCGATCCTGCCCGAGGAGGAGCGCGCGGCGCTCGCGGGCGTGGCGAGCGACCGCGCGGCCGCGTGGCGCCCCGTGCCCGCGATGTTCCTCGAGCACGCCGCCGCCGCGCCCGAGGCGCCGGCCATTGTCGATGGCGATGCCGTGGTGACCTACGGCGCGCTGCGCGACCGCGCGGCGGGCATTGCCGGAACGCTCCGGTCCCGAGGCGTGGGCGCGGGGGCCGGCGTGGCGGTGATGGCGCGCGATGTGGCGCTCCGCACGGCAGCGCTGCTGGGCGTCATGAACAGCGGCGCGACGGCGATCCTGGTCGATCCCGACGATCCGGCGGCGTACGTGCGATCGGTGCTCAGCGCCGCGGACGTGACGCTCGCGGTGGTGGATGATGCCGTCTCGCCGGAGCGCGAGGCGGAGCTGTCTCCCGTGCAGCTCGTGCGCATCGCGAGCACCGATCCGACTGCCGGCGGGGCGAGCCTGGTCAGCGACGTCGACGGCAACGGCACCGCCCTGATGGTCCACTGGGCGCTCGGGGCGGAGCGCGCCGGAACCGCTCCGCTGTCGCACCGCGCGGTCGCGGCGCTCGTGGACGACCTGGTCGCGCACCTCGACGTGGCTGCCGGCGACGTGGTGGCGACCGTCCACTCGGCGTCGCGCGACACGGCCGCCGTGGAGATGCTCCTCCCACTGGCCGCCGGCGCGACGCTCGCCCTCGTGCCGCGCGATGCGGAAGGCGATGGCGAGCTGCTGGCCGACGTGCTGCGCGAGCGCGGCGCGACGATCGTGATCGCGCCCGCCGAGAGCTGCGCGAGCCTGGAAGAAGCGGAGTGGCGCGGCGGCGCGGCGTGCCGGCTGGTGGTGCCCGGCGGCGCGGTGGCGATGGACGCCATGCGACGGATCTCCGGGCACACGGGGCGCGTGTTCGTCGCACACGGTCATCCGGCGGCCGGTGGGTGGTGCACGCTGGGGGAGGTGTCGCCCGAGGCAGGTGCGCCGATCATCGGCGCTCCCCTGGGTGCCGCAGCGGCCGTGGTGCTCGATGGCGCGTTGCAGCCCGCGCCCACCGGTGTGTGGGGGGAGCTGTGCGTGGGTGGCGCGGCGGTGGATGATGGCCGCGCGGAGCCCTCGCGCGATGGTGGAGCCACCGCAGTGCGAAACCCGCTCGCCGCGGATGAACGGTGGCTGCTTCGCACCGGTGACCGGGTGCGGCGCCGCGCGGACGGGCGCTTGGAGCTCGGCGGATGCGCGGAGAATGCCGGTTGGCTGCACGGCGCGCGCACGGAGCTCGCGGCGATCGACGAGGCACTCCGGTCGCACCCCGCGGTGGCCGAGGCGGCGGCCGTGATCGACGGCGCCGCGGACGGAGCGCCGCGTGTGGCCGCGTACGTGGTGCGCGCGCCCGGGGCGCTCCAGGCGGAGGGCGAGCTGCGCGCGCACGTCCGCCGCCTGCTCCCGGCGCGGCTGACACCCCGTCTCGTCATGGACGTGGAGTCGCTGCCCACCGGCGATGCGGGGCGCGTCGACCGCACGCGGCTCCGCCGCGCATCATCGCGCGCGGCGGCGACGATCGAGTTCGTGCCGCCGCGCACGGACAGCGAGATGCTGCTGGCGCGGCTCTGGCTCGAGGTGCTGCACGTGGAGCGCGTGGGTGTTCACGACAACTTCTTCGATCTAGGCGGGAGCTCGCTGGCCTGCTTCCAGGTGGTGGGGCGGCTCGCGGCCGAAACCGGCGCGCGACTCAGCCCGCGCGTGCTGCTGCTGAACACGTTGGGGCAGGCAGCGGCGGAGCTCGCGCGCGTGATGCCCGCGGAACCCGCGCACGCGAACGGCGGCGCTGCGTCCGGGAGGTCCCCCGCCGCGGGGGAGGCGCTGCTCCAGCGCCTCAAGCGGATCGTCAATCGTTCGTCGTAGTCAGCGGCGGCACCGCGGGTCCGGGATGCGTCTCCGGGCCGGCCGGTGCGCCGAGCAGCGCCTCCTCGAAGAATCGCACCAATCGTCGCCCGAACTCTCCACCGGACTTCTCGTCGTAATCGCCATGGCCCGCTCCCTCGACCACCCACAACGTCTTCGGCTCGCGAGCTGCCTCGTAGAGCTGCCGCGCCATCGCGGGCGGGACGGTGCGGTCGTCGGCGCCGGCGATGATGAGGAGCGGGCGCGGCGCGATCTCGTGTACGAGGTCGAGGGGGCGCATGACGCGCGGATCGGGGCCGTGCAGGCGCAGCGCGAGCAGCGCGCCCTCCTGTGCGGCGAAGCCGCTCGGCGCGTACTCGGCGCGCGTCTGCGCCGCGAGGTCCGTCGGCGCGCCCGCGAGGACGACGGCGCGCAGGCGGGTGTTCGTGGCAGCATCCTGCGCCACGAAGTAGCCGCCGGCAGAGAAGCCGGCGGCGCCGATGCGCATCGGATCGACGTCGGGCTGCGTGGCGACCATGTCCGCCGCGCCGTCGAGCGCCGCACGCTCGGCGGGACCCCAGGTCGGCCGACCCCCGCTCTCCCCCTGGCCGGGAAAGTCGAAGAGCAGCACGCCGAAGCCCGCGCCGGCCAGCGTGCGCGCCTCGGGCAGGCAATCGGTGCGGTCTCCGCCCGAGCCGTGCGCGAGGATGACCGCCGCGCGATTGCGCGACGGGACGTACCAGCCGCTGATGCGCGCGCCGTCGCGCGAGCGGAAGGTGACGTCGCGCAGGCCGAGCGTGCTCGCGTCGTCGGGGAGGTGGACGCGGTGCGGGTCGGGGAGGTAGAACTGCCGCTCGAAGGCGTACGCGCGGGCGCCGCGCGCGACCTGCCAGAGCACGAGCGCGGCCACGGCGAGCAGGAGGAGGCGCGTGGTGTTCGCCACGGGAATGCCGGAGGGGCGGGACAGGGGCAGGGGCAGGGAGGTGACGGGAACGGCGTAGTATTTACCGTTCGTGGCGCGGGCTGTAAAGACGATCTGCTCGTGCGGCTCGCGCCCGTGGCGCTCTCCATGGACCTGAGTGCGGGGTGCCGCACGGTGGCCGTGCGGATTCTCTCGGTGACCAGTGGAGCGGACGCCGCGCGTGTGGCGTCGCGCGACGAGACAGTGATCCGCGTCCCGGAGACGCTGCGCAACGCATCGCCGCGGCGACTGGCAGGCTTTGTCGCCGGTCGGTACTGCGCCGAGCGCGCGCTCCGCATGGCCGGCCTCGAGGGCGGCGCCGAGGTGGGGATGGGCGCGGACCGCGCGCCGGTGTGGCCGGACGGATTCGTCGGATCGATCACCCATGCGGATCGCCTGGTGGCCGCCGTCGCCGCGAGCCGGCGCGACGTGCGCGCGATCGGGATCGACTGCGAGGCGCTGATCCCCGAGCGCACCGCCGACGAGATCGCGCCGAGACTGCTCACGGCGGTCGACCGTCTCGCCTTCGCGCGTGATGTCGCCGGGCATCTCGGCTGGCGCGAGTTCATCACGCTCGCCTTCTCCGCGAAGGAGAGCCTGTACAAGTGCCTCAACCCCGTCACCGGGGTGTTCTTCGAGTTCGCCGACGCGGAGATCGCGTCGGTGGACCCCTCGACGCGCCGGATGGTCCTCCGCCTGACGCGATCGCTCGACGCCGAGTTCGTGCGCGGTACCGAGCTCGGTTCCAGCTTCTCCCTTGCCGACGGCCATGCGCGCACCGCCGTCGAGCTCCCGACGGGTCGCCGCGCCGGCGGCGACGCTGTGCCGGGAGATGCCGTGCCGACCACGTGCGCCGGATCGCGGAGCGTGCCATGAGCCACGAGACCCTCGACGTGCCGCATCGCCCGGAAGCCACCGTCCAACGGCTGTTCGCGGAGCAGGCCGCCCGGACGCCCGACGCGATCGCCGTGCTCTCCGAGCGCGACTCGCTCACGTACGCGGCGCTCGATGCGCTCGCGAACCGCATCGCGCGGCGTCTGCGTGCGCGCGGCGTTCGCCGGGACGTGCCGGTGGCGATCTGCGTGGAGCGCTCGACGCGGGAGATCGCGGCGCTCCTCGGCATCCTGAAGGCGGGGGGCGCGTACCTGCCGCTCGAGCCGTCGTACCCGGCGGAGCGACTCGCCTTCATGGTGCGCGACGCGGGCGCGACGCTGCTCGTCACGGAGCGGTCGCTCGCGAGCCGGATGCCGGCGCTCGACGGGACGACGCTGTTTCTCGAGGAGATGCTCGATGCGGCGGACGACGATCGCGCGCTCGAGGACGAGGGGGCATCGTCCGATCGGGCGTACATCATGTACACGTCCGGATCCACCGGCACGCCCAAGGGCGTCGAGATCACGCACCGGTCGATCAACCGGCTGGTGTGCGCGGTGGACTACGTGGAGCTGGGGCCGGTGCACACGCTCCTGCACGCGGCGCCGCTGGGCTTCGACGCGTCCACCTTCGAGCTCTGGGGAGCGCTGCTCACCGGCGGACGGTGCGCGATCCACCCCGAGCCGGTGCCGACGGCGGACGGCATCGGCCGCGCCATCCAGCGCTTCGGCGTGACCACGATGTGGCTGACGGCGGGGCTCTTCAACGCGATCATCGACGAGGCGCCGGAGCAGCTCCGCGGACTGCGGCAGCTCCTCACTGGCGGCGAGGCGCTGTCCGCGGCGCACGTGCGGCGCGCGCTCTCGGTGCTCGAGGGGACGCAGCTCATCAACGGCTACGGTCCCACGGAGACGACGACGTTCGCCGCGACGTATCGCATCCCGCGCGACCTTCCGGCCGATGCCACGTCCATCCCGATCGGGCGCCCGATCCGCGAGACCCGGCTGTACGTGCTCGACGAGGCGCGCCGCCCCGTCGCCGACGGCGAGATCGGCGAGCTGTACATCGGCGGCGAAGGGCTCGCGCGTGGCTATCTCGGGCGCCCGGATCTCACGCGCGAGCGCTTCCTCCCCGATCCGTTCACCGGCCGCGCCGGCGACCGGATGTATCGCACCGGCGACCTGGTGCGCGTGCTCCCCGATGGCTGCGTGGACTACGTGGGCCGCGCGGACGGACAGGTGAAGATCAGCGGCTATCGCATCGAGCTCGGCGAGATCGAGGCGGCGCTCTCGCGGCACGCCGCCGTCCGCTCCTGCCGGGTGATCGCCCGATCGGCCGGCGCGGGCGCTCCGAAGCGCCTCGTCGCGTACGTGGTGGCGGCGCCCGACGCCGCGATCCCCGGGGCGCGCGAGCTGCGCGAGCTCCTGCATCGCTCGCTCCCCGACTACATGGTGCCGGCGGTGTACGTGCCGCTCGCGCAGCTTCCGCTCACGGCGAACGGGAAGGTGGACGACCGCGCGCTTCCCGAGCCGGATGCCCGGGCGACGGAGCCGGACGAAGGATACGCGGCGCCGCGCACTCCCACGGAGCGCGTGGTCGCGGATGTGTGGGCCGCGCTGCTCGGCGTGCCGCGCGTGTCGGTGTTCGCCAACGTGTTCGAGCTCGGCGCGAGCTCGCTGCTCGCCGTGAAGGCGCACGCGCAGCTCCGAACCCGCCACGCGATGGACGTGCCGATCGCGCGGCTGTTCGAGTGCCCGACCGTCGCCGAGCTGGCGGCGAGCATCGACCAGGGAGGCGCCGGTACCGCCGGCGGGCACGCCGCGTCGAGCCCAGATGGGGCGACCGCCGGGCGCCAGCGCGCCAGGCACGCCGGCGAGCCGGTCGCCATCATCGGCATGGCCGCGCGGTATCCCGGCGCGGGGAGCGTGGATGAGCTCTGGCGCAACCTGTGCGCGGGGGTGGAGTCGATCACCTTCTTCCGCGACGACGAGCTGGATCCGCTGGCACGCGACACGGCGCGCCGCGCGCCGCGCTACGTGCCGGCGCGAGGCGTGCTCCCCGACGTGGACCGGTTCGACGCCGGCTTCTTCGGCATGACGCCGCGCGAGGCGCAGCTCATGGATCCGCAGCAGCGGATCTTCCTCGAGCTCGCGTGGGAGGCGCTCGAGCACGCCGGGTACGTGCCGGAGGCGTTCGACGGGCCGATCGGGGTGTTCGGCGGCGTGTACAACAACTCGTACGCCGCCACGGTGCTCGTGCGCCGCCCCGCGCTGGTGGAGCAGTACGGCGCGTTCAACGCGATGCTGCTCAACGAGAAGGACTACGTGGCCACGCGCACCGCGCACAAGCTCGGCCTCACCGGGCCGGCACTGAGCATCCACACCGCGTGCTCCACGTCGCTCGTGGCGATCTGCCAGGCGGTGCAGAGCCTGCGCGATGGGCAGTGCGGGATGGCGCTCGCCGGCGGCGTGTCGCTCACCATCCCGACGATGAGCGGGTATCCGTACCAGGAAGGGGGGATGCTCTCCGCCGACGGCCACACGCGCACGTTCGATGCCTCGGCGACGGGCACGGTGTTCAGCGATGGGGCGGGGATCGTGGTGCTGAAGCGGCTCGAGGATGCGGAGCGCGACGGCGACACCATCTACGCCGTGCTGCGCGGCGTCGCGCTCAACAACGACGGCGCGAACAAGGCCAGCTTCACGGCGCCGAGCGTGAGCGGGCAGGCGGCGGTGATCACCTCCGCGCACGCCGACGCCGAGGTGGACGCACGCTCGATCTCGTACGTGGAGGCGCACGGCACCGCCACGCCGCTCGGCGATCCGATCGAGGTGGAGGCGCTCACGCAGGCGTTCCGCGCGAGCACGCCGGAGGTGGGCTTCTGTGCGATCGGATCGGTGAAGAGCAACATCGGGCACACCGTCACCGCGGCGGGCGCCGCGGGGGTGATCAAGACGGCGCTCGCCCTGCGGCACGAGGTGATCCCGGCGTCGCTGCACTACGACGCGCCGAATCCACACCTCGCGCTGGACGACAGTCCGTTCGTGGTTGCCGCCCGCCCGATGGCGTGGCCCCGAGGGGCGGCGCCGCGCCGCGCGGGCGTGAGCTCGTTCGGGGTCGGGGGAACGAACGCGCACGTGGTGATGGAGGAAGCGCCGCTCGCCGAGCCGGCACCGTCGTCGCGCCCCGCGCAGCTGCTCGTGCTCTCCGCGCGATCGCGCGAGGCGCTCGATGCCGCGGCAGCGCGGCTCGCCGCCGCGCTGCGCGCGGCGCCGGAGATGCCGATCGCGGACGTGGCCCACACGCTGCAACGAGGGCGGCGGGCATTCCCGCACCGGCGCGCCATCGTGTGCACCTCGCCCGCCGATGCCGCGGCGCAGCTGGAGACGCGGGAGGCGCGGAGCGGCGACGCGCCGGCGCCCGCGCTGCCGCCGCAGGTGGCGTTCCTGTTCCCCGGACAGGGCTCGCAGTACGTGCGCATGGGGGCCACGCTGTACGCGTGCGAGCCCGTGTTCCGCGCCGAACTCGATCGCTGCGCCGACGCGATCACGGAGATCCTGGGCGGCGACCTCCGTCGCATGCTGTTCGACCCGATGGACGAGGAGAGCGCCGCGCGCGCGCTGCGCGAGACCTCGCTCACCCAGCCGGCGCTGTTCGCGATCGAGTTCGCGCTCGCGAAGCTGTGGGAGTCGTGGGGGGTGCGCCCGAGCGCCATGATCGGTCACAGCGTGGGCGAGTTCGTGTGCGCGGCGCTGGCGGGGGTGTTCTCCCCCGAGGACGGCGCGCGCCTCGTGGCGGCGCGCGGCCGGCTGATGCAGGAGCTTCCGCCGGGGAGCATGCTCTCCGTGCGGCTGCCGGCCTCCGTGCTCCTCCCCCGGCTCGATCCGGCGCTCGCCATCGCCGCGGAGAACGCGCCCTCGCTGTGCGTCGTCTCCGGTCCCACGCCGCTCGTGGCCGCGCTCGAGGAGACGCTCACGGCGGAGGGCGTGGCGTGCCGGCGCCTGCACACCTCGCACGCGTTCCACTCGTCGATGATGGACCCGGCGATCGAGCCGCTGGTGGCGCGGGTGAGCGCGATGCGCCTCTCGTCTCCGCGCCTCCCCTTCGCCTCGTCCGTCACCGGCGGGTGGATCACGGAGGCGCAGGCGCGCGATCCGATGTACTGGGCGCGCCACCTCCGGGAGACGGTGCGCTTCTCCGACGGCGTGCGGACCGTCGGCGCCGGGGCGCAGCTGCTGCTCGAGGTGGGGCCGCGCGCGACGCTCGCCACCCTCGCGCGCCAGCAGCTCACGGGTGCGCAGGCGCCGCGATGCGTGTCGTCGCTCGGCGCCGCGGAGCCCGAGGAGTACCCATCGCTGCTCGCCGCGCTCGGCCAGCTCTGGACGCGCGGCGTGGCGCCCGAGTGGGCGGCGGTGCACGCCGGTGAGCGGCGGCGCCGCATCGCGCTGCCCACGTACCCATTCGAGCGGCGCCGGCACTGGGTGGATGCGGAGCCCGATGGCGCCCAGCCCGCGGCGGCCGCCGTGCCCGAGGCGATGCCCGCATCGGCGTCGCTCCCCGAACCCGCAGCCATGCCGCAGGGCGTCGCGCCCGTGGCGGCACGGAACTCTTCTTCCTCGAGCGTGCGCATGACGTCACCCCAGAGCTCATCCGCCCGCCGCGACCGGTTGTCCGACGCCGTCGCCGGGATCCTCGAACAGGTGTCGGGCATCGAAGTGGGGCGCTCGGATGCCTCGACGACGTTCGTCGAGCTGGGCTTCGATTCGCTCACGCTCACTCAGGTGGCGCTCGCGCTTTCCAAGGAGTACGCGACGAAGATCACCTTCCGGCAGTTGCTCGAGCAGTACTCCACGCTCGACCTGCTCGTGAGGCACCTCGAGGAGCTCATCCCGCCGGAGCCGGAGACCGCGCCCGTCGCGATCGTCAGCCAACCGTCCACGCCGGCGCACATCGCCGATCCGGTGGTGCCCGCCGCCCCTCTCTCCACCGCCATCATGCCAGCGACCAACGGTAGCGCCTCAGGCAGCGTGCAGTGGCTGATCGAGCAACAGCTCCGGATCATGGCGCAGCAGCTCGCCGTGCTCGGCGGCGCGCCCGCTCCCGCCCCCGTGGCCGCGCCGGTGCCGCAGCCGGCACCGTCCGCGCCGGCGCCGGCGGCATCGGTGCCGATGCCGCCCGCTCCCGTCGCGGCGTCGGAGCCGGCCGGCGCGCGCGCGAACGCGGCGGCCACCAACGGCAACGGTGATCATCCCGACGTGCCATCCACCGGGCCCAATCGCGCGTTCTACGATTCGAAGAAGGCGTTCGGCGCGGCGCCGCGCATCTCCCACGCGCAGCAGAACGACCTCACGCCGAAGCAGCGCGCGCGCCTCGACGCGTTCGTGCGCCGGTACACCACGCGAACGAAGGAATCGAAGCGCTTCACGCAGGCCAATCGCGCCGCGATGGCCGACCCGCGCGTGGCCACCGGATTCCGTCCCGCGGTGAAGGAGCTGGTGTACCCCATCGTGGTGCGGCACTCCGCCGGCTCGCGCATGTGGGACCTGGACGGCAACGAGTACGTGGACGTGCTCTCCGGCTTCGGATCCAACATGTTCGGGTGGTCGGCGCCGTTCGTGGTGGAGGCGGTGAAGGCGCAGTTGGACGAGGGCTTCGAGGTGGGGCCGCAGCACCCGCTGACCGCCGAAGTCACGGCGCTCGTGCGCGACGTCACGGGCGCGGAGCGGGTCGCGTTCTGCAACACCGGTTCGGAAGCGGTGCTCGGCGCGATCCGCGTGGCGCGCACGGTCACGGGCCGCAACCTGATTGTCGCCTTCAGCGGCTCGTATCACGGGATCAATGACGAGGTGCTGGTGCGCGGTGGGAAGACCGGGCGCGCGGTGCCGGCGGCGCCGGGGATCCTGCCGGCCACCGCGCAGAACATCCTGGTGCTCGAGTACGGCACCGAGGCGTCGCTGGAGGTGATCCGGAGCCGCGCGAGCGAGATCGCCGCCGTGCTCGTGGAACCGGTGCAGAGCCGGCGTCCGGACTTCCAGCCCGGGGCGTTCCTGCGCGATCTCCGCGCCGTCACCTCGGCGGCCGGGATCGTGTACATCTGGGACGAGATCGTCACCGGCTTCCGCGTGGCGCCGGGCGGCGCGCAGGAGCACTTCGGGGTGCGCGCGGATCTCGCGACGTATGGAAAGGTGGTGGGCGGCGGGCTGCCGATCGGCGTGATCGCCGGGCGGCGCGAGTTCATGGACGCGCTGGACGGCGGGCACTGGCAGTTCGGCGATGGCTCCGTCCCCGAGGTGGGGGTCACCTACTTCGCGGGCACCTTCGTGCGGCATCCGCTCGCGCTGGCCGCGGCGCGCGCGGTCCTGCTGCACTTGAAGGAGCGCGGACCGGCGCTGCAGGACGAGCTCGCGGAGCGCACCGAGCGCCTGGCGAGCGAGCTCAACACCTGGTTCGCCGCCGTGGGCGCGCCGCTGGAGATCCGCCGCTTTCGCTCCATCTGGAAGACGTTCTACACGGCGGAGCAGGGCCACGGCGATCTGCTCTTCTACATGCTCCGTGACCGCGGCATCCACATCTACGATGGGTTCCCCTGCTTCATGACGACCGCGCATTCCGACGCCGACGTGACGCGCATCATCGCGGCGTTCAAGGAGGCGGTGACGGAGCTGCAGGAGGGGGGCTTCCTCCCCGGCGCGCCCGCCGCGCAACCGGCGCGCGTGCTCGATGCGAGCGCGCCGCCGGTGCCCGGCGCGCGGCTCGGGCGCGATCGCGACGGCTCGCCGGCGTGGTTCGTCCCGAACCCCGACGCGCGCGGCGGCTTCGTGAAGGTGGACGCGCTGTGATGCATCGCGCGAAGACGCACGCCCGGCGCGGGAGCGCCCCGACGTGATGCCACGGTTCTTCGGCGACCCGGCGCGCGCGCTGTTCGGCGCGTACCATCCGCCGGACGACACGCGCGACCGGCGCCGCGGCGTGCTGCTCTGCTACCCCGGCCCGGAGGAGTACCGGGCCGTGCACTGGTCGTACCGGCGCCTCGCCATGCTCCTGGCGAGCGCCGGCTTCCACGTGCTGCGCTTCGACTACTTCGGCACCGGCGACTCCGCCGGGGAGACCGACGCGGGCGATCTGGAACAGTGGATGGCGGACATCGGTACCGCCGCGCGCGAGCTACGCGAGGTGGGCGCGCTCGAGCGCATCGCGCTCGTGGGGGTGCGACTCGGCGCCTCGCTCGCCGTACGCGCGTGCGCCGACGGGATGCGGGTGCGCGATCTCGTCCTCTGGGAGCCGGTGGTCTCCGGGCGCGACTACCTCGCGCAGCTGGGCGCCGAGCAGGCGCGCACGCTCCGCGAGCTGCGCCACCCCGTGGACACGGAGCGCGAGCCGGGGGAGATGCTCGGCCACCACATGACCGACGCGATGCGGCGCGGCGTGGAGGCGGTGGATCTGCTCGCGCAGCCGCTCGGACGACCGGAGCGCGTGCTCATCCTGAGCGCCGCCGAGCGCGCCGACGCCGCGGCGCTCCGCGACCGCGTGGCGGCGAGCGGCGGATCGTGCACGTACCGCGTGGTGCCGGAGATGGCGCTCTACTCCGAGGAGCATCGCCGGAGCGAGACGCTGCTCGCGCATCGCACGCTCGACGCGATCGTGTCGCACCTCACGGGAGGCGCGGCGTGACGGAGCGGGCGGTGGTGTTCGGACCCAATCAGGCGCTCGTGGGGATCGTGGCCACGCCGGACCACGACGCCGCCGGGCGCACCAGGGCGGTGGTCATGGCGAACATCGGCCTGCACCATCGCGTCGGTCCGTATCGGCTGTACGTGGACCTGGCGCGCCGGCTGGCGGCGCGTGGCCTGGTGGCGCTGCGCTTCGACCTGTCTGGTCTCGGCGACAGCGCGCCGCGGCAGGACACGCTGAGCGACGCCGAGCGCGGCGCGAGCGACCTGCGCGAGGCGATGGACTGGCTCGAGACGCGCATGGGCGTGAAGGAGTTCCTCATCGTCGCGCTCTGCTCCGGGGTGGACAGCGCGCACCTGGCCGCGGTGCGCGACGACCGCGTGACCGGTGCGGTGTTCATCGACGGTTACACCTATTCCACCTTTCGGTCGCGGCTGCGGCATCACACCCTGCGCTACCTGCAGCTCGAGCGATGGCTCCGGTACGGGCGCCGGAGGCTGGCGCGGTCGCCGGCAGGCGGCAACGGGTCCGTCGCGGAGACGCCGGCGGTGTTCGCCCGTGAATACCCGTCGCGCGCTCGGTTCCGTGAGGACGTGGCGCGGATGGTCGGCCGCGGCGCGCGATTGCTCTTCATCTGGACAGGCACCTACTCGACCTACAACGCGCGCACGCAGCTCTTCGAGATCCTCGGGGGCGGTGTCCCCCGCCAGGGGATCGAGGTGGAGCGCATGAGCGGCGCGGACCACGTCTTCACCTCGCGGCGCCACCGGCACGCGCTGCTCGATCGCATCGAGCGATGGGCGGCGCGGGAGCCGCACCTCACGTAGTCTCGGCCATGACTGGCATCATCTCCAAGATCCGGCGCAGCCTCGATCGGGATCGCGAGCTGCCGCTGCGCGCCCGCGTCGCGAAGGGCGCGGGCTACATCGTCGCGACGGCGCTGGCGCCCTCGCGGCTGCGAGCGTGCACCCGCGTGGGTGCTCGCGCGCGCGCCATCGGACGCCCCCGCGTGGAGAATCGCGGGGCGATCACCATCGGCGAGGACTTCGTCTGCAACTCCACCTTCGCCGCCGTCGAGCTCCGCTCCGGACCGGCCGGCTGCCTCGAGATCGGCGATGGCGTGGCGATCAACTACGGCACCTCGATCTTCTCCGCCGCGCGCGTGCGGATCGGAAACCGCGTGAGCATCGGGCCGCACTCGGTGATCTGGGACGCCGAGCACGGCGACGCCGATGCGGAGGCGCCCGAGGCGCGGCCCATCGTCATCGAGGATGGCGTGTGGCTGGCGGGACGCGTGACGGTGCTCCCCGGTGCGCGCATCGGCGCGGGCTCCGTCATCACGGCGGGGAGCGTGGTCGGCGATGAGATTCCCCCCGGCGTGGTCGCCGGCGGGATCCCGGCGCGCGTGATCCGCGCGGTGGGCGGCGCGCCGAGCGGCGCGGAGAGCCGCGCGCCGAGCGATGGGGCACCTCACGTACACGCCGACCGGGAGCGGGACTCGCGGGCGAGCGAGATCGCGCCGCCGAGCGGGAACGGTACCCACGCGGCCGCGACACCCCCCTGTGGCGGCGCCGTCCCGGCACGGGACGGCGTGCCGGCGGCGATGCGCGGCGTGGTGCTCGCCGATTTCACCACCGGCGACCTCGCGGTACGGCTGCGCGACGACGCGCAGTGGCCACCGCTGGAGGTGGCGCACGCGCCCTTCGGGCAGGTGATGCAGTCGCTCCTCCAGGAGCCTCCCGAGGGGGCGACCGACTTCGCGCTCGTGTGGACGCGCCCGGAGATCGTGTCGCCAGCGTTCCAGCGAGTGCTCGCGCACGAGCCGGCCACCGATGCCGAGGTCGAGGCGGATGTGGACCAGTTCTGCGATGTGGTGCTGCGCGCCGCGGAGCGCTATCGCGTGATGCTCGTCCCGAGCTGGACGCTGCCGGTGCAGCATCGCGGGCTCGGGATGCTCGACGGGCGCCCGGGCGGGGCGCGCTGGGCGATCGGCCTGATGAACCAGCGCCTGATGCAGCGGGTGGCCGGCAGTCCGCAGGTGTTCGTCCTCGACGCGCAGCGGTGGGTCGAGGCCGGCGGGCGCGGCGCGGCCGCGGACCGCGCGTGGTACATGGCGAAGGTCGCCTTCCACGGCGAGACTCTCGCCGAGGCGGCGCGCGACATCAAGGCGGCGGTCGCCGGAGTCGCCGGGGGCGCGCGCAAGCTGCTCGTGCTCGATCTGGACGACACGCTCTGGGGGGGAATCGTCGGCGATGTGGGGTGGGAGAACCTGCGTCTGGGCGGGCACGATGCCGTCGGCGAGGCGTTCGCCGACTTCCAGCGCGGCATCAAGCACCTCACCCGGCGCGGGGTCGTACTGGGGATCGCGAGCAAGAACACGGAGTCGGTGGCGCTCGAGGCGATGCGCAGCCATCCGGAGATGGTGCTCCGTCCGGACGACTTCGTGGGGATGCGCATCAATTGGGGCGACAAGGCGCGCAACATCGCCGAGCTGACGGCGGAGCTGAACCTCGGACTCCAGTCGGTGGTGTTCATCGATGACAACCCGGTGGAGCGGGCCCGCGTGCGCGAGGCGCTTCCCGAGGTGCTCGTCCCGGAGTGGCCGGAGGACAAGCTGCTCTATCCCAGCGCGCTCCGGGCGCTCCGCTGCTTCGACGCGCCCACGATCAGCCGTGAGGACGCGGAGCGCACCGCGCTCTACGCCGCCGAGCGGAAGCGCGACGCGCTGCGGAAGGACGTGGGCTCGCTCGACGACTGGCTCATGAGTCTGGACATCCGCGTGCGCTCGGAGCCTGTCGGCGCGGCGAACCTCGCCCGGACGGTGCAGCTGCTGAACAAGACGAACCAGATGAACCTCTCCACGCGCCGCCTCACCGAGGCGGAGCTGCTGGAGTGGACGCGCGAGCCGTCGCGCGCGCTCTGGACGATCACCGTCAGCGACCGCTTCGGGGACGCGGGGCTCACCGGGATCGTGAGCGTCGAGGCCGAGGACGATCGCTGCCGGATCGTGGACTTCGTGCTGAGCTGCCGGGTGATGGGGCGCCAGGTGGAGGAGAGCATGGTGCACCTCGCCACCGCCTGGGCGCGCGAGCGATCGCTGCGCGAGGTGCGCGCGAGCTACCGGGCCACGGCGAAGAACAAGCCCTGCCACGAGTTCTGGCTGCGCTCGCGCTTCACGAGCGATGCGTCGGGAACGGAATTCACGTGGAATGCGAGCGAGGCGTATCCGCTGCCGGCGTGCATCTCGCTCGAGCGGGGAGCGTAGCCGGATGCATCCGTCATCGTTGGCAGGGAGTGGACACGCCGGCGCGCTTCGCGCGGCGGTGGAGCGCGCGAGGGCGCGGCGGTGGCTCCGCGCGTGCGATCGGGTGGGCGTCGCGCCTCGCCTGATCGGCGCGCCGGTGGTGCGCAACCTGGGGCGGATGGAGGTGGGCGACGCGCTCACGCTCTCGTCCAGCCCGGCGGTTTCGCACCTCGTGACGGGGGTGCACGGGGTGCTGCGGCTCGGCTCTCGCGTCGGCATCGCGCACGGCGCCGCCATTGCGGCGCACGCGCTCGTGGAGATCGGCGATGACGTTACCGTCGGGCCGTACGTGATGATCATGGACACCGACTTCCACCAGGTGGGGGACCACGGCAGTGCGGGGGAGGCCCGTCCGATCCGGGTGGGACGCGGCGTGCGCATCGGTGCACGCGTCACGATCCTCGCCGGCGCGAGCATCGGCGACGGGGCACGCATCTGTGCCGGCAGCGTGGTCTCCGGCACCGTCGCTCCGGGCGTGGAGGTGAGTGGGGTGCCCGCGCGCGAGATCGCCGCGGCGCGCGCGGGCGCGCTCGGCGGCGGGCCCGCGACGGGGGGACTGGCGCTCGATGGCATTCCGGAGCTGGTGCGCCGCACGCTCGGGCTGCGCCACGCCCCCGATCCATCGAGCGGACCGGACGACATCCCCGAGTGGGACTCGCTCGGGATGCTGAACATTCTGCTGTCGCTGGAGGATGCGTTCGGCGTGCGCCTCGAGCAGTCCGACCTGCTCGGGGTGCGCTGCGTGGGCGATCTCGCCGCGGTGGTGCGGAGCGCGGCGTCGTCGCCGCATTCACCTGCCGCGGCTCGGTGAGCGCGGCGCCTCTCCACCCTTCCACCTCGCGGCCCATGCGCTCCGACTCTTCCCCCACCCACCTCGACGCCATCGCCCCGACCACGGCCCCGTCGTCCTCGACGCGTCGTGCGGAGCATCCACCGGCGCTCCGGGTTGCGCTCGGCGAGTACGACACCGGCTGGCACGATCCGGCCACGTCGCTGGCGCGCGCGGCCCGAGTGGTGGAGCGGGGCGCACGCGCGGGCGCCAGGCTGGTGGTGCTTCCGGAGATGTGCACCACCGGCTTCACCATGGACGCCTCGCGCTGGACCGAGCCGCTCGACGGCGACTCGGCCCGGCGCCTCGGCGCGCTCGCGCGGACACACGGCGTATGGCTCGTGGCCGGGCTCGCGGAGCGCGACCAGGAGGGGGGCACGGCGTACAACGCCGCGGCGCTGTTCGATCCCGCGGGGCACCTGGCCGCGGCATACCGCAAGCAGCGCCTCTTCGCCTACGCGGGCGAGGATGGGGCGTACGCTCCCGGAGCGTGCCCGCTCGTCGTGACGATCGACGGGGTGCGCGTGAGCCCGTTCGTGTGCTACGACCTGCGCTTCCCAGAGCTCTTCCGGGCGGTGGCGCGGGAGGTGGATGCATTCGTGATCATCGCCAACTGGCCCGCGGACCGGCGCATGCACTGGGACGTGCTCGCGCGCGCGCGCGCGATCGAGAACCAGTGCTACGTGGTGGCGGTGAACCGGATCGGGGAAGGGAAGGGACTCCATTACGACGGCGGCTCCGCCGCGTACGGGCCGTGGGGCGATGTCGTGGCGCAGGCGGCGCCCGGCGGCGCCGAGCACGACGCGTGCACCGTGGACCTGGATCCGGCGCGCGTGGCCGAGGTGCGCGCCCGCTACCCGTTCCTCGCCGACCAGCGGGGATGTCGCTGACGCTGGTGGGGCTCGCCGCCGGGGCGGGAAGCCGGTTCGGCGGTCCGAAGCAGCTCGAGCCGCTGGGCCCGTGCGGGGAGACGATGCTCGACTACGCCATTGCCGATGCGCGTGCGGCGGGGTTCGAGCGGGTGGTGCTGGTGATCCGGCCGGAGATGCGCGAGCGCTTCGAGCGCGGCATCGTGGCGCGCTGGCGCCCGCGGATCGACGTCGCCCTGGCGCTCCAGGAGACCGACGGGGCGCGCGGGAAGCCGTGGGGGACGGTGCACGCCGTGCTCGCGGCGGCGGAGCGAATCGACGGCCCGTTCGCGGTCGTGAACGCCGACGATCACTACGGTGCCGCGTCGTACCGCGAGGTGGCGGCCTTCCTGCGCGAGGTGCCGCCGGAGTCCAGCGAGTGCGCGGTGGTCGGCTTCCCGCTCGCGGACACGCTCTCCGGAGCCGGTGGCGTGAACCGAGCCATCCTCCAGTGCTCCCCCGGCGGGTGGCTCGAGCAGATCGAGGAGGTGCACGCGATCGAGCGGGATGGGTCGAACGGGCGGGTGCGCCGCGCCGGTGGCGCCGACCGCGTGCTACCCGGTGCGCTGCTCGTGTCGATGAACATGTGGGGATTCACGCCCGCCATCCTGCCGCGATTCGAGGAACGCTTTCGCGCGTTCCAGCAGGAGTGGGGTGGCGATGCGCGTGCGGAGCTCGTGCTGCCGACGTGCGTGGAGTCGCTGGTCCGTGCCGGACATGTGCGCGTACGCGTGCTGCGAGGGGGCGGCGCGTGGTGCGGCGTGACGTTCCCGGAAGACCGGGCATCGGCGGCTGCGTTCCTGCGGGAGGTGGGAAAGCGGGAGGGACATCGGTGCCCGATATGGGACGGGTGAGGCGGGGAGTTGGAGGGGGCATGGGACATGGTGGCTGGACCACCATGAAACGTGTGTGGCGTGTGGGGAACTGACGGGAAGAGGAGCTGGGTAGAGCGAGAATAGGTTCGGCTGTAGAGAGAGTCCACCTACACACGAGCCTACACGCGCCGTACCTCCCTCCTCTCTCCGTCAGTTCCCTACACGCGACACGCGTCGTTCGGTGGTCTAGCGACCAGAGCCTAGACTCGCTCCTATTCTACCGCACTCTCCGTCGCCAACACCCTTCTCAGCTTCTCCGGATTGCGTATCACGTACACCGCGCCGATCCCGTCGTCACCAGGAGCGATCATGATCACGCTGTCGATCCTGTCCTCCACGTGCTGGACGATCGCGGGTTGGCCGTTGAGCCAGGTGAGCCGGCGGGTATAGCGCGCGCCGAATTTGCGCGCGAGGGCGAGGAGGGTGCGCGCCACCGCGTCCACTCCGGTCATCACCCTGCGTGCGGCACGGACCACGCCGCCGCCGTCGGTCACCAACACCACCTCCGGCGCGAGCAGCTCGAGCAGGGCCGGCGCATCGTCGGCCGCGACCGCCGCGAGGAAGCGCTCGAGCAGCTTCTCGTGCAGGTCGGGGGGCGTCGGCACCCGCGGCCGCTGCTCGTGCACGCGGGTGCGGGCGCGGTGCACCATCTGGCGCACCGCGTCCTGCCGCCGGTCCAGGATGCGCGCGATCTCCTCGTACGGGGTGCCGAACACCTCGCGGAGGAGAAACGCGGCGCGCTCCTCGGGAGCCAGTCGCTCGAGCAGGACGAGCAGCGCCACCGAGAGGTCGGATGCGAGCTCCGCCTGGCGATCCGGAGCGGGATACGTGCTCGGCGGCTCGGTGGCGATCGGTTCCGGCAGCCACGGGCCGATGTAGGAGGCCCGCTCGGTGGCTGCGCGTCGCAGGCGGTCCACGGAGATACGGGTGACCACGGTCACGAGCCACGCTTCCGCGGAGCGGATGTCGGCCCGGTCGCTCTCGTGCCAGCGCAGGAAAGCCTCCTGCACGGCGTCCTCGGCGTCATCCATGTCGCCGAGCATGCGGTAGGCGAGCCCGAGCAGCTTCGGGCGGTACCGCATCACATCGTTGGGGCGCACGTCCCCGGCTACATCGGATCTGGTCATGTCGTATCTAGACGGCCAGGCGACGCGCGTGTGACAGCCTCGACCGGCACGCCCGGGGCCACCGTCATTCCCCGCCCATGGCCTGTCACACGTCGCGGCGCGCGCCGTCTCTCAGGTGCGGCCGCCGAATGCAGAGGCGGTCGCATTCTCGACCGTACGTTCAGGAGAGGTGAAATGCAAGACACGACGATGACCACGACGGCGCCAGCGCGTGACGGCGCCGCAGCCACCGTGCAGCCCCATCCGCCGCGCATCGACTTCACACGCGTGGATCCCAAGGCGTACAAGGCCATGCTCGGACTCGAGGAATACGTGCGCTCGTCCGGGCTCGAGCACTCGCTCTACGAGCTCATCAAGATCCGCGCCTCGTACATGAACGGGTGCGCGTACTGCATCGACATGCACACCAAGGACGCACGCCACGCCGGCGAGACGGAGCAACGGCTGTACGCGGTGCCCGTCTGGCGGGAGACGCCGTTCTTCACGGCGCGCGAGCGCGCGGCGCTCGCGTGGGCCGAGGCGTTGACCGACATCGCGCGCACGGGCGCGCCGGACGACGTGTACGAGGAAGTGCGCGCGCACTTCGACGAGCAGGAGTTGGTGGCGCTCACGCTGGCCGTGGTGACCATCAACGGCTGGAACCGGATCGCCATCCCCTTCCGGGCGCCGGTCGGAAGCTACGAACCGGGGAAGCGGCGGTGAGGTGATGGGACATGGTGGTCCAGCCACCATGTCCCATCACCCTCCATCTCGCCACCCGTCCCGTTTCCGTGCGCTGCTTGCGGCGCGGGGAGGGACGCGATATCGAGGAGCGCCCGACCACCCGGTGGT